>CAYHED010000025.1:0-13096 GCA_964355615.1 uncultured bacterium | reverse complement strand
TGCAAGCGAAGAATTTTATCGGATGGGCGGGACTGTCAAAAAATGCTTACAGGTGCTATGCTGGGCTAGGAAAAAAATAAAAGGAGCAGACGATGGGAAGAGTTAGGAGAGTGGCTGCGTTAGCCGTTACTAGTGTGAGTCTATTGTGTTGTAATCAGTTGCAGGCGGTTGGATCTCAAGAGATTGCACACGACCTTTTGATTCAGGTGGAAAACCAGAATGCAGACGGTGCACTAGAGGTGATGGATCGTCTCGGTGAGGTGATAGAAGCTTCTGAGGATCCTCTCGCTGAGAGCCGGGATTTTTTACAGACATTTCTGAGAGAGCTCAATGCGAAATACGGCTTAAGCTTGACCATCCATGATGCCTGTAAGTTCGTTAGAGATAACTTTCATGCGCTAGGTCTTCCTGAGGAGTCAAGAGAGGACATTCTAGGTGTAATCGCGTTATATGAACAAGAGCCAGCTACTCCTTGATAACAGCCCGCCATTTTCTCCTCCTATGCCTCTTGCTCACCGGCTGCGCGCCCTCGACCCTGGAAGAACTTCGTTGGGAGGGGGAGGCGGAGACGCGGAAATTGACCCAGGAGCTCCGGAAGATTGCGAGTCGGGAAGAGCTCCAAAAGGCGCTCCCCCGCCTTAGGAAGCGGTACACCAAGATAGCCTCTCTCGTGGTCCAAGCTCGGAAATGGGAGGCGGGGACCACCCAAGAGCCCTCCGCGGAGAGCGAAGAGCTCTTTATCCAATTGGCCCGCCTCTATGAGATTCCGGGGGCCGAGGAACTTATCGAGTCAGCCCAACAGGAGGCAATTCGGCGGCTGGATCGAGATCTGTAAAGAGCTGATCGACGGCTGCTTTGTGTTGTTTAAAAGCGGCGTGATCGGTGAGCTGGTTTACGTGGATGGGGACCACCGCGATAAATCCTTGTTGCATGAGGGCGATGTCGCTCTCTGAGTCTTCTTCACAAGAGCTCCACTTTCCTCCGAGCCAGTAGTAGGGGATCCCTTCGGGGTGGATTCTTCGGTCGGGCTCTTCTACGAAGTGGCCGAGCCCCTGCTTGGCCATTCGCATTCCAAGAATTCTTTGGTCGGCGTTGTGGGGGAAGTTGACGTTGAGAAAGGTCCCTTGGGGAAGGGGATTTTTGAGGACGTGCAAGACGAGTGGGGAGATGTATTTTTTCGTTACGGCTAACGATGGGCCTTGGCCGTCGGCAAAGGAAAAGGCGATGCCGGGGATATTTTTAAAAGCAGCTTCAATCACGCCGCCGACCGTACCGCTATAGAGGACCGTGCGCCCTGCATTAGAGCCGTTGTTGATCCCAGATAAGATCAGGTCGGGTTTGCGATCGAGGATGATGCTGACCCCCATTTTAACGCAGTCGGCGGGGGTTCCTGTGACAGACCAGGCGGGGGTGTTGCCTTCCCATTGAATGGGCCTGACATTCAGAGGCTTGGTCCAAGTGATCCCCAATCCACAACCCGATTTTTCAGTATGGGGAGCGATGATTGCGATATCGGCGTGCTCTTGCACGGCTTCCCACAAGTGGCGGATGCCGGGCGCTTGGATACCATCGTCGTTGGTGATGAGAATGAAGGGACGAGCCATAAACCTACCTTTTTTTTGTAATGAATGAGACGCTTAAAATAGCGAGGATGCTAAAGACAAATCCCGCTACGACGGAGGGGACTACCACGTGGTAGTGCTCTTCGAAGTGGGGCCAGATTGCCGCGGAGAGACCTCCGACGAGAATCCCTGCAAATGCGCCGTGTTTATTGATGTTTTTAAGATAGAGCGAAAGAAGGACTAAGGGGCCAAAAGAGGCGCCCAGGCCAGACCAGGAGTAGAGGACCAGTCTATAGATGGACGCAACCTTGAAGAAGGCGATGATGAAGCCCAAGAATGCGATCAAAATAACAGCTGCCCGAGAGACCCAGAGAAGCTCCCGATGGGAGGCATCTTGTCGGAAAATCCGCTTATAAAAGTCCTCTGATAGATTCGATGCAACCACCAGAATTTGCGCTGCCATCACATTGGTTGTTGCGGCCAAGATAGCGCACAAAACAAGCCCCGCAAAGAAACTAGGCAAGGTGGTCTTGACGATGTCTAGAATGACCCTTTCAGGATCGTGGAGACCTTGGGGGAAAATGTAGATTCCGATGAGGCCAATGACCGTTGCCGCCCCCAAAGCGATGATCTGCCAGCTGATACCGAGGTATTTTGCCTTGCTCATCTCAGAGACATGCCGAATCCCCATGAATTTTGTCAGAATATGGGGTTGTCCAAAATACCCGAGACCCCAACCCAACGCCCCGAAGAGAATGTTCATCAACGTAGCGCCAGAAAAGTCGGGAAAGAGCGACGTGGAGAGATGCTGCGCTCGCACCGCGTCCATGACGGGAGTCATGCCGCCGAATTTAGCCAAGAGGAGTAGAGGGATAAAAAGGATGACCCCCAAGAGGAAAAAGCCCTGAAAGAGGTCGATCCAAGCGACGGTTCTGTACCCCCCAGAAAAGACATAGATCACCACAATGAAAAGGCCGGCCGAGATCCCCACAAGGTAGTGGAGCCCGAAGAGCGATTCGACGAGGAGGCCCATCGCGACGACACCCGATGAGATATAAAACGTGAAGAACAGCACCGACATGAAGGCGGAGACCACCCGGATGCGCCCCGAAGTGTCCATAAAGCACGATTCGAAATAGGAGTTCAGAGTCAGGCTGTTAAAATGCTCTGTAGCTGTGCGCAAACGGGGAGCGACGAAGTGCCAGTTGAGGAACATGAAGAGGGTCAGCCCCACGGCCGTCCAGCCAGCGAACACCCCCTGCGTAAAAACGGTGGCCGGGTAGGCCAAAAAGAGCCAACTGCTCATATCGCTCGCGTGGGCGGACAGAGCTGTAAGCCAGAAATTCAAAGAACGGTTTCCCAATACGAAATCGGTATCGGACGTTTGCTTTCGGTAGGAGAAAAAAGCGATCCCTAAAACGACAGCGAAATATCCGAAGAAGGTAGCGAGCTCGAGCAAAATAGGAATTTTTGCAACCAACATAGTTTTACCCTGTATATCTTTTTTTCACGATCCCCTCAAGGCTTTATTAGACCCTTGCAGCAGACCCGCCCGGGACAAATTACTGCGGACATGAGGGAATATTTTTTCGATCTGACCCAATAATTCATCCACCTGTTTTCTCTTGGAGTTCTGACCTACAGGACACTGGCAAGTGATCCGAGTAAAGCCGTACTGGTCAGCAAAAGTGCGTAAATCGGCCTCTTTAATGTAGATCAGCGGCCGAATGATGGTCACCCCATAGGCATGCATCGGGACTTTGGGTAAATTGGCGGCAAATTCGGCCTTGTGGAATAGATTCAAGAGCAGCGTCTGCGCGCTATCATCTGCGTGGTGACCGAAGGCAACCGTTGTGGCCCCCACCTCCTTGGCCGCCTCAAAAATAAGGGTCCTCCGCTCCCGAGAGCACCGATAGCACTCCAGCCCCTCCCGCTTCTGCGTAGAGGAGCGCCGGATGAACTCGACCCCCAACTCCTTGCAGATGGTGGCCAAAAAATTCCCATCCACTCCCGCCCCGCAGGAAAATTCCCCATCCACGTGGATCGCAAAGAGCTCAAACGAAGGGAACCCCCGCCCCCGTAGCGAGTGGAGGAGAAATAAAAGGCCCAAGGAGTCCTTCCCCCCGCTCAGCGCGATAGCCAGCTTCTCCATCTCAGGGCCGATGAGCTCAAAGTCAAAAATAGCCTTGCGCACACAGCTCTCGAGCTCTTTACCGAGAGAAGTCCAAGGAGGGCGGGCAATGGGGATGTGCAATTTCATAAAACTTCCCTCCAGTTTACTCCCCCCCATGGACAAATAGCAATAGACTTTTACATTCCGACATGTTACACTCGCAGGCTATGAAAAAAGTTGGACGTAACGATCCTTGTCCCTGTGGGTCAGGGAAAAAATTCAAAAAATGTTGTGAGCCGAAGGCGATTGGGGGCAAATTTTTGGCCACCAAGATTGAATCGAGCACACCGATGACCTCCCTATTCAATCGGGTGGTGACCCCCATTTCCCTTGAGGAAAAGAAGACCGACGAAGCAAAAAGTTGAGATCAAAGGGAGATTTTGGTACAGTTGATAGCACTGTATTTGCTGGCGTAGCTCAATGGTAGAGCGCCCGACTTGTAATCGGACGGTTGAGGGTTCAATTCCTTTCGCCAGCATTTTTTTTATGGGAGCTTCGCATAGCGGCAATTGCAAGGGACTGTAAATCCCTCACCTTCGGGTTTCGCTGGTTCGAGTCCAGCCGCTCCCAAAAAAACGGCCCGACAATAGTCGGGCCATTTTGTTTTTTGGGGCGAGCGACATGCCAATGCATGTCGCGTGCTGGACTCGAATCGAGGGCGATGTTTTTTCGCATCGAAAAAACCGACCGAGATCGCCGGCCCGGCAGGACGAGCCTTTGGCTCGCCGCGAGGGCGTCCCATGCGTGGCGAAGCACACGCATGCGGGAAAGGGGGTGTGGGGGAAAGGGTTCGAGTTCTGTTCTGGGCAATTTGTTGCCCAGAAAGCGACACACCTGCGTGTGTCGCATCAGAAATCGAAGTGAAAGCCGATGTTTTGCGTTTTGCAAAACCGGCTGAACCGGCTTTCGGGACAGGACGGGCGTTTTGCCCGCCAGCACATGTGTCAATATGTTGTCTTCAAAAATTTACGGGATAACCTAGAAGGAGTTTTGATGACAGTTGCAATGCTTGACCGAGTGCCCCTCAGATCCCATGAAGAATTCGAAGTTACGCTACCTGACGATCGGGGCGCCAAGCAAAAAGCTTACGATAGAGCTTATGCGACATTTAGTTGGTGCAGTGAACTGGTCTCAAAAATGGTGCGAGGGTGTTCAGGGGGAAGAGCGCCGCTCCCGATGTCCAAAATAGATCCAAGGAGTAAGCACTTATATGTTTTTATTCATGGATTGGACGGATCCCATCTGACCTGGTCAGTGTATCTGAAGCAATTAGCATTCAACTCCCCCCACGCTAATTATTTAAATTATCCGGTTCCCAAACGGGGAAACTGTGGACTGAAGGAAGCTTCAGAGTCTTTAATTGCTCGAATTGATTCGTATATCCGCGAGTTTCCTCATACTGAGTTTATCTGCCTGATTGGTAAATCGAATGGAGCTCGGATCGCTGCTAGAACTGAGAGAAAATTATCTCACCTCACACAATCAATTCACACAGTGAGTATTTCGGGAATCCATCAAGGAACGGGGACCTGCATGATGCCCTGTATTCAAAGGCTTTTCCGTTTTCACCCAAAGGTCATTAGAGACCTAACCTATCGGAGTGAGCATTCGTTGGAATTGCTTGATAAGTGGAGAAACTCACTACAAGTCGCAAAAGGGCCCAGATCCCATGCGTTTTACATCTCTTCGGAAGATGAAGCGGTGGTCCCCCCTGAGAGTGGGTTAGTTCAAATTGGTCCCCATGATCAACACTTTGTGTTCCATGGATATACACATAGAAAGCTTGCGGACGGCATTTGTCTTCGAGTGTTAGCCAATTGTCATCAAGGTGAGATTGTATAGCTTAGTCTTATAGCGTTTCCCATCAGCGGCAGTTGTCAAGTTATCCTTGACAACAATTGCAAAGTTCCTAAAAGATTTCCCATCACAACTCCCAGTGTCAAAATGTTCATTCCTCTTCGCCCTTTCCAGATGAGACAACGAGGTAGGAGATCTCGCCTACTCCTTCCAGAGCGACCCCAGAGTGGTAGATTTCCTTAATCTTGTCTTTGTCGACTTGCTCCACCATTTTGGTGGCGTCCAGCATGCGCGCCTGCTCTATCGGAATACGGATTGAGAGGCGTGTATAAACGCGGGCTACATAATCGGGAAAGGTCATTTTTTTGCTGGGCATTTCTAGGAGAATGTCTTGAGCTAGGGCTTTTTTCTCTTCTTCGAATAGATGGAGTTGCCGGCAAATTTCCCGATAGGCTGCCATTTTTTCTTCAAGAGTCATATTCATTAGGAAGGAGTATAGGGAGTAAAAAAAGGTTTGTCAACTTTAAGAAAGAATCGGATCGTTTCATCGGTGGATACAACAACCGATTGAGGGGGGGATGTATTCGAGAGATTCGCAGAATGCAAAATGCGGCAGTCGTGGGGCATGCCGGGGATGGGTGGTTTCCTTGGTTAAAAACGGAGGAATTTTTACCATGTTTGGGATAAACCGTCAACGGAGGTAGGGGGTCATCGGGTGGCGTTCTTTCCGCACTTTTAGTGGAGGTTTTTCTTCTGTTTTGGGAAAGAATCGGATCATTTCATCGTTGGATACAACAACCCATTGGGGGGGGGATGTATTCGAGAGATTCGCAGAATGCAAAACGCGGACTTCGCTGGGGATTCCGGTGATGGGCAGGAGTACTGGATCTCCATGCATTTCTGCAATTGGGATGCTGAGCATGCTTGGGGACGAACCGGCTCCGAGTGTGGCGAGAAGCGTTTCCGGGGTATCCCAAAGGAGAGAGGTCACTTGGGCTGTCGCATCTATCGTTCGTATGATTCGACCACTCGGAAGGGAGGCGATCATAATGCGACGATCAGTGCTTCCTGCGCCAAAAGCAACTTCTGCTCTTTCCGATGGGTTGAAAGCAATGCCCTTTACGGCGGCGTTCATTACTTTGTGAAAAATCGGCGAGGGGTTGCCTGCGCTGGTTGTTTCTGTTTCATAAACAGCAATGGAATTTTGATTAGTTCCTATAGCTAAGTATTGACCATTGGGGGAAACTTTGATTTGACAGATTTCTAGGATACCTATAGCATCGTTAGCCGGTACTAGCCAGCTGTTCTTGATGACTCCTGTTCTCCGATCGATTTTATAACAGTGCCCGGATCGATTCCCTGCAAAAAGATCGTCTCCCGATTGGGCGAGAGCGGAGAAACGAAGCAGGTCTGCTTGAGGGGAAGTTGCGATTGTTTTTGTCCACAAGAGTGTTTGTGGGCCTCTATCCATTGGAACGGTGGCGCAGAAGATCTCTCCGTCGGTTTTCCCTACAAAAATTTCCTCTCCGGAAAGGCTCCAAGCAATGGCTGTAATCCTCCCTGTGGTTGGTGGTATGCTGCATTCGATGCTTTCCTCGGCAGCTGTATCACGGAACCAGATATTGCATCCTAAACCAACTGCCAGGAGGCTATTTTCGGTTGAGTAAGAGAAAGGATTGATGTAAAAATCTGAATATAGTTCCGGAGCGTCGAGTATGTGGAGGGGACTTTTTGATAAAATAGCGGGTAAATCTTTGTGCGGAGATCGGGCCCAGGGTTTGGGTTCTGGGGAGAGGGTAGTAGCAGCAGATAGAATTTTTAGGTCTGTTGGAGAAGGGACTTCAAAACAAGCTCTGCTCAAGGCTCGTCTATGGGAGAGCGGTGCGAGGATTTTGTTCGTCTGATCATGGACAACCAGGGCGGCATAAGTTTCGGCTTTTTCTTTGCTCTGGTAGGGGATAAAGCGGTCGTGTCCCCAATGCGTCGTTTTAGTTGCAGTTGTCATAATTTCCAATATTTTAGTTAAAATTGTATATATTTTGCTGTTTTTTTGTAATTAATTTCAATTAAAATTGTTTTTAATGTCGAGGATGTGGGGTCATCGGGTGGCGTGCTCTCGGTGCGGGCTTTTCTGTTTTAGGAAAGAATCGGATTAGTTCATCAGTGGATAGAACGGCCCATTGAGGGGGGGATGTGTTCGAGAGATTTGCACAATGCAAAACGCGAAAGCCTTGGTTCTCAGGGATGCTGGTAATCGGCATGAGTACTGGCTTTCCATTCAATTCGTTAACGGGGATGCTGAGCATGCTTGGGCGCACAGAGTATCCCAGTGTGGCGAGAAGGGTGCCTGGGGTATCCCAATGGAGGGAGGTCACTTGGGCTGTCGCATCTATCGTTCGTATGATTTGACCACCGTTCAAAAAGGAGGCAATCATAATGCGACGATCAGTGGTTCCAGCGCCAAAAGCGATGCGTGGGCTTCCCGAGGGGTCGAAAGCAATGCTCTTTACAGCTGCGTTCATGGCTTGGTGGAAAATCGGCGAAGGGTTACCTCTTCCGGTTGCTGCCATTTCATAAACAGCAATGGCATTCAGATTAGTTCCTACAGCTATGTATTGACCATCGGGGGAAATTTTGATTTGACAGATTTCTACGGTATTGGTAAGCCTCGTATCCGGCAATACCCAACTGTTTTTGATGGTTCCAGTTCTCCGATCGATTTTATAACAGTGCCCGGATCGATTCCCTGCAAAAAGATCGTCTCCCCATTGAGCGAGAACGCCGAGGCGAGGAGGGGGTACAGCATCAGAAGGGGAGCTGATTGTTTGTTTCCACACGACTGTAGGTAGGCTTCCATCCATTGGAACAGTGGCGCAGAAGAGCTCTCCGTCGGTTTTCCCTACAAAAATTTCCTCTCCGGAGGGACCCCAAGCAATGGATGTAATCGATGCTAGGGTTGGTGGTATGTAGAGATAGGCGCATGAGTGGGTAATTGTATTCCAGAGCCCGATCTGTGGGCCTAAACCAACTGCCAGGAGGCTATTTTTGGCTGAGTAAGAGAAAAGATTGAGGTAAAAATCTGGATATAGGAACGGAGTAGAGAGTGTGCGGAGGGGGGGCTTTGATAAAATAGCGGGTAAATCTTTGTGTGGAGATTGGGCCCAGGGTCTGGGTTCTGGGGAGAGGGTAGTAGTAGCAGCAGATAGAATTTTTAGGTCTGTTGGAGAAGGGGCTCCGAAGCAAGCTCTGCTCACGGCTCGTCCATAGGGGGTTAATGTGAGGCTTTTGTTCGTCTGGTCATGGGCAACCAGGGCGGCATAAGTGTCGGCTTTTTCTTTGCTCTGGTAGGGAATAAAGCGGTCGTGTCCCCGATGCTTCATCATTCTAATTGGATTTGTCATAATTACCGATTTTTTAGTTAAAATTGTGTCTATTTTACTATTTTCATGTAATTCATTTCAACTAAAGTTATTTTTTTATCCAAGTCGCTTATGATTTTTTTGGATTGCATCCAAATTTTTGAACTTCTATCATCTAGAGTAGTATGAAAGATATTTTTCAGTGGTTTAGGGAAAATAGCCCTGAGTTGCGTAAAGATTATTTCCGGTTTTTACGATTCCAGTCGATCAGTGCTGATCCGGCTTACCGGAGTGATGTGCTCGCCTGCGCGGAGTGGCTTAAAACCTATATTCAGCAACATACGACTCTGCAAGCGGAGTTGTTAGAGACTCCGGGATATCCTCTTGTCTATGCAGCAGAGAACTCTTCTCATAAAACAACGCTCCTCATCTATGGCCATTATGATGTGCAGCCGATCGATCCGATTGAGCTCTGGAAGAGCGATCCTTTTGAGCCGGTGGAAAGGGATGGGCAGATTTTTGCCAGAGGGGCGGTCGACGATAAGGGGCAGATTTTTTATGCGGTGTTGGCGGCCCGTTACTGGAAAGAGAGTGGACGGCAGTTGCCCATTAATCTCAAATTCTGTATCGAAGGGGAAGAGGAGTCTTCGAGTTTGGGATTAGCCAAGGCACTGCCACATTTACAAGAGCGTTTGCGCGCTCACTACCTGTTGGTGCCCGACTTCGATCAGTTCGATGCGCGGACCCCTGCGATTTCTCTGGGGGCTCGGGGGATGGTCTCTTTGGAAGTGACGCTCACGGGATCGAAAAGCGATCTCCATTCGGGGTTGCACGGCGGGCTGGCCTACAATCCCAATCGGGCTTTAGTCGAGTTGCTCTCGCAGCTCTGGGACTCTGAGGGGCGCGTGCAAGTGGACGGGTTTTACGACGATATCGCGGAGACAAAAGAGACGGGATACACGTTTCGGTTCGATCGGGAAAAGTACCGAAAAGAATTTGGCATAGAGGCTTTGGGTGGAGAGAAGGGGAGGACGATGGAAGAGGCGAATTGTTTCCGTCCGACGCTCGAGCTCAATGGGATTGGCGGCGGATATACGGGCGCGGGGATCAAGACAGTGATTCCAGCCAAGGCGAGCGCAAAGATTTCGTGCCGTTTAGTTCCTTCGCAAAACCCTGAAAAAGTGGGACGCGCTGTAGAGACTTTCTTGAAAAAAAGAGCCCTTCCCGGCATGCGGGTTGAGACCCAAATCTACCCCGGTGCTTATGCTTTTCGGGGCAATCCGAAATCCAAGTTGGCCGAAGCGGTTTCCAAAGCGGCTGAAGAGGTGACGGGGACCGCTTGCAAAAAGGTCCTTTCAGGAGCATCGATTCCGATCGTAGCTGATTTAGTCAAGGCAACCGGTGCAGAAGTGGTGGGGATGGGGTATGGCCTGCCAGAGGACAATATCCATGCGCCTAACGAGTGCTTTGACTGGCCCCGTTTAGAAAAAGGGTTTGCAACCATAGCAAGGACTTTCGAATTACTATGAAAGCGATAGAACAGGTGATGGAGGCTTTTCGGAGAGATGGAGAGGTAGAGGATTTTACGATCTGGCAGGTACTTGGGTCTCTGTTTGTCGTTGCTACTCTCAGTCTCGCAGGCAAGAGCCCGCTCCTTTTGAGCGCAGGGCTGATCGGTCTTTATCTCGCAGCCCGCTCGAAAAAAACCCATGCCCTCCTGGCTGTGGCCGTGCTGAGTTTGATGCAACAGATGCTCTTAACCGAGTCCCACCTTTGGTTTTTAGGGCTGGAAACTTCTCTCGGTTGCGCCCTCTTCATCACTGCGCTTGGGTTTGAGGGGAGCGCTCGGTTTGTCAGCTCGCTGATCACGCAAGCCGATGCGCATGTAGCTTCGATCCAAAATCTGGAAGAAGAGCTCGCCCTCGAGAGGGAGTCAGCTCAGAGTGGGCAAATTCAATCTCAAGAGAACATCTCTCAGATCCAAAAAGAGTTAGAAGAGATCCAATCGGAGCTCTCCTCCTTAAATATTCTCAATGAAGTTCTCCGCAAAACGGCCGTTCGCCACACAGAAGAGAAAAACGGACTTGAGGAAAAATCGCTCAATCAACAAAGGCGTATGGCTGCGCTTCAGGCCGACCTTATCGCAGTCGAAAGAGAGTTGGAGCGCCTCTCCCATCCCGAGTCGCTAGCCGAGCAAAATCGGACCCTCTTGAACGAGATCAATGCAGCTCGCCTCCAAAGAGAGCAGACCCAGCTCATCAATGAGACCCTCGTCCGCCTCCATGCCAAAGAGAGCCTCAAAGCCAAAGAGACCGCAGGCCTCCAGCGGATGCTCGATCAGGTGATGCAAGAAAAAGAGACCTTGAGAAGCTCTGTCGAAAAGTTGGAGACGGTCCAGACCGCAAATCAGCTTTTAGAAGAGCGGCTCCGCGCCAGCGCAGAGGAAATCGAGCGGTTGCAGGTTCCTGTGAAAGAAGAGGGGCCCGCGAGCGCGATGCTCGCCCAGCTCAGAGAGCAGTTTGAAGAGAAAAACAAAGTGCTGCACGAAACGCGCTCAGAACTCTTCCACACCGATGTGGCGCTCCAAACTGCGCGGTTAGAAAAGGAGCAGCTCCTGCTCCAAGTTGGGGCCATTCCTGGGGAAGTGCAGAAAGACCTCGAGCGGCTCGAGTCTGAGGGGGCTTGCCTGAAGGAAGAGGTCCAGCTCTTGGAAGAGATCGTCACCTCGCTCAGTTTAAAAAAAAAGTGAAGCGGAAAGATTCTGAGCAGCTGTTCTTGTTTTAGACAGAAGAATAACGCAAAGGCGCGTAGACGCAAGAAAAATTTGTGACAATCTTGCGTCTTTGCGCCTTTGCGTTAAACTTGTCCGCAACGGGTGAGGACTTCGTGGCCCGTTTCGGTAATCAAAATAGTGTGCTCCCACTGAGCAGACGGCTTCCTATCTTTCGTTCGGACGGTCCACCCATCTTTTGTGTCGAGCTCTCCTTCCCTCACCCCTGCATTGATCATTGGCTCGATGGTGAACGTCATGCCGGGCGCCATGGGAATCTGCAGGTTATTGTAGTGGTGGGGTACTTCGGGGGGCTCATGGAAGGCGAGGCCGACTCCGTGGCCAACAAACTGGTTTACTACAGAGCACCGATGCTGGCGAGCGTAGTTTTCGATGGCTTCTCCAATTTCCCAGATGGATGCCCCTGGTTTGCACACGGCAATGCTCAGTTCTAAGCATTTAAGCGACACATCTACAACGCGCCGCTTTTCTTCGGAGATAGCGCCAATGGTCACCATCCGGCTCGCATCGCCAAAATAGCCATCGACGATGCAAGAGACGTCGATATTGCAGATGTCCCCTTCTTGGAGAGGGCGCCGGTCGGGGATGCCGTGGCAAATCACCTCACTCAGCGAGGTGCAAATGGTTTTGGGATAAGGGGGAGAGCCATAACCGAGGGGGGCCGCGGTGGCGCCTGCCTCTTTATGGAGTTTTTGGGAGAGCTCATCGAGCTCGAGAGTGGTGACTCCCGCTTGGGCCGCCTTACAGAGCGCATCTAAAATATGGGCCGTGACCTGGCAGGCGCGCCGGATTTTTTCGATCTGTGCGGGGGTCTTTAAAATAATTCCGTAGGTTTTAAGGTAGCGGGCAGCTAAAAGGGGGCCGCTTGTGGGGGGGCGGGGATAACAACATTTTTTCCATTTCTGGCCACTTCCGCACCAGCAGGGGTCATTGCGAGACATCATGGGAACTATGTTACCTTCCTGGGGGAAATGTTGTAAAACACTTTATGAAGGGTCAATCCGTGGGCGGGGGCCGTCACGCCTGCGTTTTTCCTGTCGCGCGAGGCGAGGATGCGGGGGATCTCTTCGACCCCGATTTTGCCACATCCCACATAAACTAGCGTGCCCACGAGGTTGCGCGCCATTCGGTACAAGAAACGGTTCCCGCGGAGCCGAATTTCCCCTTCGAACTCGATGGATTCTAAGCTACAGATCGGGTTCTCTTCTGGCTCATTGGCAAAGGCGCTAAAATCATGGGTTCCCACCAAGCTCTTTGCCGCCTGCCGCATCTTCTCCTCATCTAATGGAGTGTGCATATGCCACGCATAAAGCCTTTGAAAGGGGTTTTCAACGGGTCCGAGACAAAGCCGGTAGCGGTACTCTTTTCCGATGGCATGCAGCGTCGCATGAAAGTCCTCCTCGACCGTCTCTAG
>CAYHED010000024.1:0-13254 GCA_964355615.1 uncultured bacterium | reverse complement strand
GGAGCGATTTTGGGAGTGTCGGCTGTATTGCTCCGCCGCGAAGTGATTTTGGCTCTCGCCGGCGCCATCTTTGTTGCAGAAGCCCTCTCCGTGATCTTGCAGGTCATCAGCTACCGCTACCGCAATAAGAAGAGGATCTTCCTCTGCGCACCGCTGCATCACCATTTTGAATACAAGGGCTGGCCCGAGACCAAAGTCGTCATCCGCTTTTGGATCGTGAGCCTCCTGTTTGCGATCTTCGCCGTCGCTTCGCTCAAGTTTCAGTAGAGCTCTTAATCAATCGGTAGAGCTGTCCGAGTAGGTAGAACGGGAGTGATAACAGGGTGTATTCAAAGATGGCCCCGGAAGGATCCTTGAGTTGGACGGGACCCATCCTCGGGATGTCTGAATTGATCCTTACGCCTAGGGTCTTCTTTTTCTCTTTAACGAACTGATGGAGGGACTTGAGCGTCCCTGGTGTGCCCGCCTTCACTTCGACAGGAATGACCAGGTTTTCATACTGAATGACGTAGTCGATTTCAGCCTCGGCGTCCTTTTTCCCTCGCTGCCAGTAGTAGAGGGAGGGCTGCATATATGCTGGGGTCACTGTGCGCAAGAGCTGTCCCACTAATTGTTCGGCCATGCCCCCACTTACCGAGCTTAACTGATGCAAGGAGAGTCCAAGCGCCGTGCAACAAAGTCCACAATCTAACAGGATGACTTTCAGGAACCGCTCATCCGCTTCCGCGCCCAACGGCAATCCGTTAGCGGAGGTCGACACAATGCGGTGGCAGACTCGCGCTTTAGAAAGGAGATCCAGAGCTTGCTTCAGTGGCACTGTATTGACTTCGGGGTTGGCATTTGTATAGACAAATTTCTTCCCCAGTTGCCGCGGGATGGAGCTCATGACATCTTCAAGGCGGGAGGTTGCGAGCCGCCCATTGTATTTGGCGAAGTCATCGCGATATGTAGTCAGTAGGTCGAAATGAATCTGGTTGATGGCATCGGGATCTTTTTCAATAGCCCAGCTGGAGACAGCCGCGGGCATTCCGCCCATGATGAGGTACTCCTTGAGCGCCTTCATTAACTGGGAGTGGATGGCTGGAGGAATGGTGAGGCTCCATTCATAGTTTTCCAGATAGACGCGGAGCTCATGCTGTCCTATCGCATCTAGAAATTCCTCGAAAGATAATGGCTCCAAATACAGATAACCGATTCTGCCGACAGGCATGCTGAACTCATGTTGAGCTAGAGTAAAGTCCAACAGGGATCCCGCTGCAATGACGGGGAGTTCCGGCATGTCTTCAGCAAACCAGCGGAGCTTCCCTAAAAGATTGGGAGCCGCTTGAATCTCATCTAGAAACAGAATCGCTTTGGAGGGTTCGATTTTGCTTCCCGTGGAGGCTGTCAGATGGGAGAGGATCTCCTTAGGGTCATTCGACGAGAAGAGAGATTCTAGGTCGGGCCGTTTTTCAAAATTCAGTTCTATAAGCCGTCGCCCTTGCAACCGAGCGAAGTCTCGAATGAGCCAAGTCTTTCCCACCTGACGGGCTCCACGAATGACTAGTGGCTTCCTTGCGTGAGAAACCAGCCACTGAACAAGAAATAATGTGCGGTCTCGCTTCATCGACCCTCCAGACCTCATTTTAGTGTAAATCTTGATTTAAGTCTACAAAACACGGGGGGTGTTTTAGAGAGCAGCTCTGCAAAACACGGGTGGTGTTTTAGTGGGCTATTCCTTAACTGATTGGCTATTATCTACTTATCTATACAGCACCTTTGCCGTAGACAAGACTTCATCGCGGAAATAACGACTCAGGCCATTGGGGGTCTTTAAATCTACCTCTCTCCCTACGATTGCGCTGAGCTCCTCCTGCATATCCACAATACCGAATAGGCCAGGGATATTTTTTTTATTGAACTTGACCAGAACATCGACGTCGCTTGATGCGGTGAAGCGCGAGGTTAAAACAGAACCAAAAAGAGCAAGATAGGTAATGTGATATTTCCTACAAAACGCGCCGATCTTTCTTTTGTTTATTCGAATAGGTAGCTTTTTCATATTCCTCTGTGCCCGATTATATACCCAAACAACTTGAAGAGTTGGGAATTTGGCAAGGAGGGTCCCCAGAATTTTTGTTCGGAGCGAGCGGCCATTGCCCTCGGGCAAGACGCGAGTGAGAACGGAAATTATGGGGTAAACCCGACGCAGCCAAAAACCAACTCTTCAAGTTGTTTGGGTATATCTTATCCAAATGGTTTTTTGGAAGGCTACGGTGGATTTAATAGGGACACAAGCGCTATTCTGAAGGTGCTGTGAAGAAAGCTCTTGTCATTGGATTTGGGATCAGTGGGCAGTCGGCGGCGCGTCTCTTGATGCGTCACGGCTTTGCCGTGACCGCAGCTGACAAGAACACAAACCTCCCTCATCCGGTGGGCATAGAGCTCGTGTCCGATACCGCGCCCATTGCGTGGGAGGGGCTCGAATTAGCCATCCTTTCTCCGGGCATTCCCCCTACGCATCCGCTGGCTCGGCAGGTCGTCGAAAAGGGGATCGAGCTGATTGGCGAGGTGGAGCTGGCGTTTCGGTATGTGCGCAATCGGTGTGTGGGGATTACTGGCTCGAATGGGAAGACGACGACGACGCTGCTGACGACGCATTTGCTGAATGCGGTGGGGCAGAAGGCGCGGGCGGTGGGGAACGTGGGGCAGAGTATGACGGCGGCGCTTGAAATAGCCGACCCAAACGAAGTGTGGGTAGTCGAGCTGAGTTCGTTTCAGCTCGAGTCGCTGCAGACGGACAAACTAGAAGCGAGTGTCGTTCTCAACATCACTCCCAATCACTTGGATCGATACTCTTCGATGGAGGAGTATGCGAGGGCGAAGGGGCGCATTCAGGAGTGTACAAGGGGGAGTGTGGCGATTTCGGAGCAGGTGGCGCGCGATTGGGGGCCTCTTTTTTCTGCAACGCGGTTTGATCTTGCACCGATTCGAAAATTGAGTTATGGTTTGCTGGAGAGACAAAATGTGGAAGCTGCTTTTTGGCTTTGCTCGCAGTTGGGGTATCCCGACGTAGCGGAGTTTGTAGAGACGTTTGTAAGGCCGCCGCACAGGTTAGAATGGGTCGCTGAGATAAACGGGGTCTCCTACTACAACGATAGCAAAGCGACGAGTGTAGATGCCGTATTGCACGCGCTCCAGTTTTTTCAAGGCCCAGGGGTCTTGATTGCGGGGGGCAAGGATAAGGGAGCTTCTTATGCGCCTTGGATCGAGCCGTTTCGAGAGAAGGTGCGGCAGCTGGTGCTCTATGGAGAGGCGGCAGAGAAGATTGAGCGGGAAATCGGCTCCGCAGTGCCGTCCATCCGAGTGGGGGCATTTGATGAGGCGGTCCGTTTGAGTCGGAAAGAGGCTCGAGAAAAAGAATTTGTGCTTTTATCCCCGGGTTGTTCAAGTTACGACCAATTTCACGGGTTTGAACAGAGGGGAGAGGCGTTTAAGGGGATGGTGATGTCATGGATCGAAAAAAAACAATCTTGATCGCTGTATTGGTCAATGCGGGGCTCCTTTGCATGCTCCTGATTGCGGCTCTCACAACGCAAGAAGAGGTGCTTCCTTCAACGCCCCTTTTAGGTCAGGCGGCGCCGGTGTTGCCTAAGATGGAAGAGAGGCCTCTCTTTAATGTGCAAGAGATTCCTCAGCCGATTGTCTTAGCTCCGGCTCCTCCTGAGACGTTTGTGAAAGAAGAGCCGATTGTGCACGCTCTTCCTCCGATTGTGCAGCTTCCTGTAGAAACACCGGTAGTACAGGCTCCCAAAGCCGCAAGAACCATTACGGTGCGCAAAGGGGACAATTTGGAAAAGCTCTCAAGGGCGCACCATGTCACAGTCGATGAGATCATGAAGCTCAATCAGTTGGCGAGCAATTTCCTCAAAGAGGGGCAAGTGCTCCGGCTGCCGGCAGAGAAAACGGCGGCGAATGTCCCTACAGCTCCACAAAAAGTGGCGAGTGCCGATTATTACACAGTCAAAGTGGGTGATAATCCGTGGACGATTGCGATGAAGCACCACATGAAGGTAGAGGAATTGCTCCGTCTCAATGGGCTCAATCAGGAAAAAGCCCGCAAGCTCAAGCCTGGCGATCGGCTCCGAGTAAAATAATGCGCGCGCCTCTCACGCTGATTGTGGCAGTGGCTCTGTTATTTTCAATCGGGCTGCTCATGGTGTTCAATACGACGGCGGCAGAAATCATCGACCGGTCGCTTGCGACGAGCACGCATGCGGCACTCCTCAAGCAGCTGGCTTATGGAATCATTGGGATGGGATTGGGCAGTTTGCTCTACCGTTGGGGCTATGAGTCTCTTCTCAAATGGAGCGTCCCTCTGCTCATCTTCGGTACGGTCCTCCTTCTTTTGGTGTGGGTGCCTGGGATCGGTTTTAGCGTCAATGGAGCGCGCCGCTGGATCGGGTTTGGGAAAGTCTCTTTTCAGCCCTCTGAGCTGATCAAACTCCTTTTGCCAGCAGCGTACATCCAATGGTATCTTAAACAACGGCAGCCGATTGAACTTATAACTCTTCTCAAGATGTTGGCGTGCCTCGCTTTTCCCATTGGATTGATCTTGCTCGAGCCAGACAACGGAACGGCTGTCGTCTTACTGACTGTCTTGGTGGTCTTATTTTTTCTCTCGCGCCTCAAAGCCTCTTATTGGGCGCTCCCTTTAGGGTGTCTGGTTTGTTTGGGGGGGATCGTCGGATGGCAAATGCCTCACGTTCGTTCCCGTATCCAAGTCTATTTGCATCCGGAATTTGACTTGCGGGGCAAAGGACACCAACCGCACCAAGCGAAAATCGCTGCTGGATCGGGCCAGTTACTCGGGCGCGGGCTGGGGGAAAGTTTACAAAAACTCAACTACCTGCCCGAAGCGCGCAACGATTACATTGCGGCGATCTACGCCGAGGAAACAGGGTTTGTCGGCGTGGTTGTCCTGATTGCCCTTTACGTCCTCGTCACTTGTGCCGGTTTTGCCATTGCGCTCAGCGCACGCGATATGGGGGGATTTTTGCTGGCGAGCACACTCACTTTTTTGATCTCGCTCCAGGCTTTTTTAAATCTAGGAATCGTATCGGGGCTTTTGCCGAGCAAGGGGATGACCCTTCCGTTTTTTTCTCAAGGGGGCACTTCGCTCATGGTCAATATGGCGGCGCTTTTTGTGCTCCTGGACATTGGCCGTAAATCGAAGAGGGTGGAGGACGATGCTTAATTATCAGGGGAGGAAAAAAAATAACCACAGAGGCACAGAGAGGAGGGAGGTAGCACAGAGATTAAATTTCTTTTTTGCGAGAGCAAAAAAGAAAGAATCATATCCTGTTATTTTTCTGGGAGCGCGAGGGCTTCCCTCGCCTCTGTGCTACCTCCCTTCTCTCTGTGTCTCTGTGGTTAATTCCCCCCCCCAGGTGGAGGACGATGCTTAAAGTACTCATTGGCGCAGGGGGGAGCGGGGGGCACCTCTTCCCCGCGCAGCAGCTCGCTCGGCAATTGGATCGGGAGAGGGTCCTCTTTGCGGGACATGGGCTTGAGAAGAATCCTTTCTTTGAGAGGGAAAAAACCTCTTTTGTCGAGATTTCAGCGGGTCCCTTGAGTCGCCCTTTTGCTCTGTGGAAGGGATTTTGGCAAAGCATCGCCCTCTTGCGTAGATTCGATCCCGATGTGGTGGTCGGGTTTGGGAGCTACCACTCGTTGCCCATTCTCCTGGCGGCGGCGTTTTTAAGAAAGAAAATTGTCCTCTTCGAGGCCAATTGTACGCCGGGAAAGGTCAATCGATTGATCCGTCCTTTTGCGAAAGTTTTTGCGACTCAGTTTCCCCAGAAAAAAAGTACTCTGATTCCCATGCGCTCTCTCACGCTCCCCTCAAAAGAGGAGGCGAGAGCCCATTACGGCCTTAAAGGGGATCTGTTTACGATTCTCGTTTTCGGGGGCTCTCAGGGAGCTCAATTCCTCAATGAATTGTTGCCGCGTGTGATCCCTCTTTTAAGAGTTCCTTGTCAGGTGTTGCACTTTACCGGGAAGGGGAGTGTCGAGTACACTGTCTCTTCGGTGGTTCAACCTTTTGAGCCGATGATGAGTTGGGCTTACGCAGCAGCCGATGTAGTTGTGTGTCGCTCCGGAGCGGGAACGGTAGCTGAGTTGATCCAGGCTGAAAAGCCGGCGCTGTTGATTCCTTACCCTTACGCGGGGGGGCACCAGATTGACAATGGCGCATTTTTAGCTAGACACGGGGCCCGAATGGTGCTTCAATCTAAGGCGACACCAGAGCGAGTGGCTGAGGAAATAGGTTTGCTCTGGAGTGAGGGGGAGCGGCACGCACTGCGAGCGCTGAAGAGCCGCCCTCAAGGGAAGGAGCTCTGTGAGTTAGTGAGGAATGTAGGAGGGTGAATGGAGACGTACCACTTTATTGGGTTGGGGGGCATTGGAATGAGCGCTCTTGCTCGCATTTTGTTGCAGAAGGGGCACTCGGTTCGGGGAAGCGATGCGGCTCAGTCGGCTCTGCTCGAAGAGCTGGCTCAAGAGGGGGCACTCGCGCAGGTGGGGCACTTGGCTGAGAGGGTTGGCGCTGGAATGACCATTGTCTACAGCAGTGGGATTCATGGGTCCAATCCGGAATTGCTTCAAGCACAAAAACTCCATCTCCAGGTGCTCCACCGCGCTGATTTATTGGACCGACTGATGCAGGGGAAAAAGGCTCTGCTCGTAACTGGAACGCATGGCAAGACGACGACCACGGCTCTGCTCACTGCGGTGTTGCAAGAGGCGGGTGTCGATCCTTCTTTTGTGGTGGGGGGGATTCTTCGCTCGCTCAATACCAATGGAAAAGCGGGGCTGGGAAGCTATTTCGTAGCAGAGGCCGATGAGAGCGATGGCTCTTTTCTGAAAACGGCTTCCTTCGGCGCCATCGTGACGAATTTAGAAGACGAGCACCTCAATTACTGGGGCTCTTCGGAAAAGTTGACGGCGGCGTTTGCCCAATTCTTTGCTCAGGTGCAGCGGCCGCAGCATCTCTTCTGGTGTGGCGATGATGCGCGGTTAAAAGCGCTCTTGCCACCGGGGTATTCTTACGGCTTTTCAGAGGGGGTCGATTTCCAAATCACCGACTTCCGAGAAAGGGAGGGGGGGATTGAGTTTTCCTTAGGGGCTCATAGAGCCATTGAACTCAATCTCTTTGGCATGCACAACGCTCTCAATGGCGCCGCTGTATTCGGCCTTGCTTTGAGTCTCGGGATCGATGGGGCGGTGATTCGAAGGGCGTTTAAAACTTTTTCCGGCACAGGGCGTAGGCTCGAGAAAAAAGGGGAGGCACACTCCCTCCAAGTGTACGACGATTATGGGCACCATCCGACCGAAATCCGCGCCACGTTGCAAGCGCTACGAGGACAGATTCGGGAACGGCGCCTCGTCGTCCTCTTCCAGCCACATCGCTATAGCCGTGTGAAAGATCTCATGCAAGAATTTTTGACTTGTTGGGATGACGCCGACCTGATCGTTTTAACAGATATTTATGCTGCGGGGGAGGCTCCTTTGCCAGGGACCGATTTGTACCCGGCCCTCAAACAAAAACTGGGGAAAAAACTCCACTACCTCCCGCGTCCCCAAATTGAGAAGGGCGTTCTTCCGCTCCTCGCGCCTCACGATGTCGTGCTCACGATCGGAGCGGGGGATATTACCAAGGTCGGAGCTCCTCTCTTAGAGCAGTTTCGGGGCAAGCTCAAAGTGGGAGTCCTCTTTGGGGGGACTTCTATAGAGCACCCGATCTCTTTATTATCGGCGCGCAACATCATCGAGTCGCTGCAGTCCGACCTCTACGATGTGCGGTTGTTTGGGGTAACCAAAAAGGGGACATGGGTTTGGGGGCCCGATGCGATGGAGAGGTTGTCTGACGAGGGGGAGCAGGCCCCATTTGACGAGCTCCTTAGCTGTGACGTGATGTTCCCTGTCTTCCACGGCCCGCAAGGAGAAGACGGCATGATACAGGGGTTTTTCGATACTCTGCGCATTCCTTACGTGGGGTGCGATTACCGCGCGTCATCGATCTGTATGCAAAAAGCGTGGACCAAGCACGCCGCCATTCTCAACAACGTTCCGACAGCGCCCTACTTAGAGATCGACATTCACGCCTACCGAAAAGATCCAGAAGGGTGGCGCCGTCAGATCGAATCGCGCTTCGAGTATCCCGTTTGGGTCAAAGCGGTCCATTTGGGATCGAGCCTCGGCGTGACCCGCGCGGCGAACGGAGAAGAGTTCCCTCAGGCGATTGAAAATGCATTCCTCCACGACGACGCGCTGATCGTAGAGCCGGAGATCGATGGGAGGGAGATCGAATTTTCGGTTCTGGGCAATCAGTGGATCAGAGTGGCTCCGCCAGGAGAGATTTTGAAAGGGGGGGGCTTTTACGATTACGACAAAAAATATGGCCCGAATGCAAGCGGTGTTCAGACCCCCGCCGACATCTCGCTTTTGCAGAGGAAAATAGGGGCGGAGCTCGCAGAAAAGGTCTTTCGCTCGCTCGGATGCAAGGGTCTTGCGCGGGTCGACTTTTTCCTCGATCGCAATGGCCATTTTTGGCTAAATGAAATCAACCCAATGCCGGGGTTTACGCGAAATAGCGGATATCCGAAAATGTGGGCGGCAGGAGGATTACCTCAGCGCAAGCTTTGCGACGAGCTCATTATCCTCGGCTTACATAAAAGCCGGAGTTTGCGTTGAACCAACAGTGGACGCTGTCTCAAGCTCTCTTTTGTCTGATCGGCTCCACTGTTTTAACTCTTGTCCTCTGTTTTGGGAGCTATTCGCTTTGGACGCACCAGCGGAGGGCAAAGCTCAGCGACGCAAAGTACCGGATCGTCGCGCTCATCCAAACAGGCCCTGAGAAAGAAGCTTTAAAAACTGCTTACTTAGCTGAGTTGCTCGGCCTCTCTGCAGATAGTCCTGTCTCTTTGTATTCGTTTGATATCAAAAAAGCCGAGGAAAAGCTCCTCTCCTCGCCCCTGATCGTCCAAGCGAGTGTAAAGAGACTGCCTCCGGGCACGCTCTCGATTGATTACGAAGTGCGCAAGCCCATCGCATGGCTTTCCGACTATAAAAATACAGGGATCGATAGGGACGGGTACCTCTTCCCCATTGCTCCCTTCTTTTCTCCCAAACAGTTGCCTGAAGTTTATTTGGGCCTTCCTCCGTTTGGCGCGCCTGAGGATCGGTACGGCAGAGTCGGTGGGCAGTGGCTCGTCCCCCTCCAGAGCCGTTACTTGAATTTGGCCCTCGAGATCTTGCAAGGGCTCGAAGGCTCTCCTTGGCGCCAAGGACTCCGCGTTGTGCGGATCGATGTCTCGAATGCCTTTGCTCCGACTTTGGGCACTCGAGAGATTGTGTTATTTACAGAAGAAGAGGTCTCCTTTCGACAGGAAGGGACTGAAATTGTGTGTGTATTTCCAAAAATCTTGCGCCTAGCTCCCAAAGAGTACCAGCAACAACTGGCCAATTTCTTTGGTTTACGCAAATCGATGTTAGAAGATTACCGAAGGCAAGTGGCCACCGTGCAAAGAAATAACCGTTTTGCGCCTCGCATCATCGATCTGCGCATCCCTCAGCTCGCCTTCATCGACAAGTCGTAACAGTTCAGACACCCCCAGGGGTTTTTCTTATGACGGAGGTTCAACGCGGAGGCGCCAAGACGCAGAGACGCAAGGTGGAGGCCAATTCTCTACTGTTACTTTTCTTCTGAAAATGCCACAGCTGACTGCGCGACAAATTTAAAAAAATCATCGGGAGTAGTTGCTACGGGCGTTGGATCGCTCAAGAATCGAGAGCACCATCTGTATCTCTGCTGATCGGCAGGGGTGAGCGGTTCGTTCTCCTGAATGGGGACGATCCTATTTTGCGGGATATGTGGCAAGATACGCCTGTAGAGACGGTAAATGATTTTTTTATTTTCCCTTTGCTGCTCAAAGGGGGCTTTGTCTTGAAGAATCAGTACTTGAGAAGCGAGTTCCCAAATTTGAAAGCATGCCTCAAGAGCAAAAGGGCCTTTCTTTTTACACAGCTCCAAGGTTTCAATCGCCATTGTTAAGTATTGGGAGGCGTGGTTGATGGTAGCCCACGCATCTCGAGCGCCACAGTCTTTTGCAACGATCTCCAAGAAAGAAAATCGCTGCTCCGGTTGCCTAATTTGAGGCAAAAGAGATTGTCTGATGATCTGGGAGATTTTGGGGTTGGAGGGGAGCTCCTTCATCATCGTCTCCCAGAGCTTGGTTTTTTCGATGGGATTGGCGGGGTTGGAAAACACAAAATCCGAGGGAGAGATCATGTCCCTTTCCAGTCCTGTTTTGAGAGTATCGGCCACCTCATCCCACAAAGGAACGCTGGGGGCGGGCCAGCTCACTTGAAGGCCCAGAACTCTCAAGTTGCATAAATAAATGGCCCTCATCGCATCTCGAGGCCACTTGGTTGTTTTGAGTCTCTCGAAAATCTGGATCTCCTGGTCGATGACCCCAGTCTGTTCCACATGTTCCAATAACAAACTCAAAACGCGAGGAAAGCTTTGCAACGCAGTTAGAGAGCGCTCGTAGAGCGCCTTGGCCCTCGTTTTCAGATTATCGGGAACGTGCTCGAGCAGGTAAGCACTGGCCTTAGAAAACTCAACCCAGGGAGACTGGTCTTGGGCCTGTAGGAGTTCATTGGAGCTCAGTTCCATGTAGGGAAGGGCCTCATAGGCCAAATCGGCAATGAGCAAATACTGCTTGCCGACCGAGAAAAACAGCTGTGCCCGATCTTGGGGATTTGGCAAGGTGGCTGCCACGGTACGGGTCAGGCTTCTGAGTTCTTTGGGCCAAAGGATTAAAATGTGGATGAGCTCGTTCCAATAATTGCCCTTTTGCTTTTGAGACATGAGGAAAAATTGTCCTTTAAGAGAAAATAACTTATCTGAAAATGGACAGATCCTCTCCAGGGTTTTTAGATCCAATACTTTTTTGTGAACTCCCGACTCAAGGGTGCTTTTGAGGGCGGCTAAGACGTTTTCCACCGGCTGGTCTTTGTACAGGCTCAAATAAGAAGTAAGGATGTGAATCGTAAAGAGATACACCTGTTTTTGGTGTTCTTGTTGGATCCTTTTATCATGGTAGAGATCTTGAAGCGTTCCGCGCAGGGCCCAAAGAGTCTCTTCGGAAAACGTTCGATCGATAACCGATCCGATCAAGGAGGTCCAGACGCGGTAGGTCACCCCTTCAAATTTCTCGGGATGTTTAAGACTCTCCATCAACATTGTTTGCAATTGTACGAGGGTGCCCCCCTCAGCGGGCTTGGTTCGTTCCTCCATCCACTGCTGTAGAGGGGGGAGCACTTTGTGTTTGTGTAAATGTTCCAGAATGTCTTGAAAGTTGCCCTCCTTCATGGAAATCAGCCTTTCAATGCCCTTTTTTAAAACAGGCTTAGGGTAAAGGGCAGCGAAGAAAAGAGAAAAAGCTTCAAGGAAAAGAGGGTCATCCAAGGAGAGGAAGTGGGGCTCTAAAGAGGCGTAGAGATCTCCTAGCAATTTGGGAGACAGTTTCTGAATGCATGTTCGATAGTTGCTCGGTTCATCGATGCAAAGAGCAGCGCCGAACTGTTTGACTAAAGGCTCCAGAAGATCTTTCCTTAAGAAAGGGTGCGAAGAGAGGTAATTGCGAGCAAACGGCAGAGGTGCTTTCAGCAACCAGGCGCAGATCGCCGCCGCATGCTTTTCTTCAAACAGACGGAGCAAGTGGAGCTGCCCTACAGATAGCACTTCGAACAAAGGTTCCAGAGGAGCGTTGTGTTTTTGAATGTATTTTGCCAGAATCTCAGGAAAGAGCGGGTCTTTTTTCTTCTGATAAAGGGCAATTGCCTCCCTCCATCGCCTCCGATCGCAAAGCTCGGCTAGGCGCTCCATCTGATCGTCCTCTACGATGGCAGCAGCAGGAGGGGAAGCGAGTGGTTCAACGCGCCGAGGGAAGAGCCCTTCGATGCGCGTGCGGAAAAAAGCAGCTAGATCGGGGGCGCTGTGGCTAAATCGTAGGCTTAGCTCTTGCAGAAGCTTATGTGACACAGCTCTTTCAGGAGAGGTCCTGAGCTCTTCGATGGTCTCCCTTGGGTACCTCAAGAACAGGTAGAGATCGCCGGTAATTTCTCTTCGATCTCTTTGAACAGGCACCATAGCATGATGCTTTTCCCACTCGGACTTTTGGCGCTCCGCCGCTCGCAGATAGAGGTAGGTGCAGGCGTAGCGGCAAAAGTCTTCAATTTCTTCAGGGCGATATGTCCCTTGTGGATCGAGGATTTTGCGGAGAGGTTCTAAGACGGGCGTTCCTCCGATTTTGTGCCTGTCAAGAGCGGCATAGTAGTTGAGTAGATAGAGAATCTGACTTTCTGGATCGTTGCGGTAGTGCTTTTGCAGGTAGTCTCCGATTGCAGGAACCGGCTTTTCTAAATAGGCCTCTTCGATCTCAGGCGTCGTTGGATGATCCCCTAAAAGGAGAGTTTTACAGTATCCTTGGAACCTCCCCTTGATTTGCGGAACAGCCGCTAAGTTCGCTGTGAATAAATGTCTCTCCGTAAGCGCAAAACAAGTCGTGATGTCGTAGCCATCGACGGTCTTCATAGGGATTGGCACATCCCTACGCCCTTGCATGGCAGGCAAGAGAGAAATCCGTACAGCGTCGTGAGAGGAGAAGCACTGATTGGGATTGCGAGAAGTAAACGTCAGCTCGATCGGTTGGTATTGGCCGCCGATCCAAGTAGGAAAGCCGTGGATTGCGAACCCTTTACCACCCTTGTTTTCCACATGACGGACAGTTCTCCATTGGAGTTCGTTTTTGTTGATAGGGGGTAACTGCGTCACCTGGGCAAGCGCCGCCAAGGCAACCTGCTCCACGCGGTTCCAGTCGATTCCCTCCTGTTTGAGATCGATGTCGATATCGATATCAGACAGAGGCCGGAGCCGCCCCGTGAGACCGTAGTGTTTCGCCCCCCCTTTGAGCCAAAATGGCCCTAAAGGGTCATTGCTTAAGTAGCCCTTGCCCAGCTGAGCACCTAAGAGTCGCAAAAACGAGATCAAGGGAAGTTCCCGCTGAATCGGGGGATTGGCTCCTAGAGGAGCATAAAGATAGATGCGATCTTTTTCAGGGAAAAGTTCCCAATAGCGCGCAGCCATCTCAGCGTTGAGGATCGGTATGGCAGTTGGTGTCACAAAGGCTCCATCGGAGCAAAGGATTA
>CAYHED010000023.1:0-13555 GCA_964355615.1 uncultured bacterium | reverse complement strand
TGACCCCACTCGAAAGAAAACGGCTCGACTACCACCCTGAAGTTCCCTCCCTCTTTAAAAATGGAGTCTTTGAGATCTGCCCTCCCAAAGCCCCCCACCCCGACCTCCGCTCCCTCTTCCCCCGCACCATGGACCAAAAAGCTTTCCGCCTCGTCCCCGGTAAACCCCACTTCCCGCCACCCCGCAGAGTCGGGGTCCTCTTTTCCGGAGGGCCTGCCGCAGGAGGGCACAATGTGATTGCGGCGCTTTGCGATGGAGTCGGTGAGTTGATCGGGTTCCTCAATGGGACGGATGGACTCATCCGCGACGAGTGGAAAAAGCTCTCCTCGGAGGTAGTTGCTCCGTATCGCAACCAAGGCGGCTTTGATCTGATTGGCACCGGAAGAACCAAGATCGAGACCCCCGAACAACTCAAGGCCGCGCAAGAGACCTGCAGAAAGCACCAGCTCGACGGCCTCGTGATCATCGGCGGAGACGATTCCAACACAAATGCAGCTGTCCTGGCCGAATATTTTCTCGCAGAGCACTGCTCCACGAGAGTGATCGGCGTCCCCAAAACCATCGACGGCGACCTCCGCAGTGCAGAGATTGAACTCTCCTTCGGCTTTGACAGCGCAACTAAAACCTACGCAGAGATCATCGGCAACATCGCCAGAGACGCTAGCTCCGCCCGCAAGTACTACCACTTCATCAAGCTGATGGGGCGCTCTGCTTCTCACATCACATTGGAGTGCGCACTGGCCACACAGCCCAATGTCGCCCTGATCGGCGAGGAAGGGCTGACCCTGCCCCAGATCGTCCACAAACTGGTCGATGTCATTGAGCGGCGCGCTGCCGCCGGCAAGAAGTATGGCGTGGTTTTGATCCCCGAAGGGCTCGCCGAATTCATCCCCAACTTAGATGGTCCGAGAGATCCCCACGGCAACCTCCAAGTCTCGCAGATCGAGACCGACCAGCTCCTCATCGGAGAGGTGAAAAAAGTCCTCAAATTGGACAAATGGTCCCCCCAAGGGCACTTCCTCGGCTACGAAGGGCGCTGTTGTTTGCCCACCAACTTTGACGCCAAGTACGCCTACGTATTGGGATCCCTTGCGGCCATGGCCATCCGCGACCGGCTCACCGGACTCATCTGCTCCGTGCAGCATCTACGCAAGAGCGTCGAGCAGTGGCAATGTACCCTCGTGCCGATCGTTGGCCTCATGCACTTTGAAAAACGGCTCGGCAAGCCCAAGCCGGTCATTGCAAAGACCCTCGTCGATTTGAAAGGGGCGCCCTTTACCTCCTTTGCCAAAAAGAGGGGAGAGTGGGAGGTCCAAGACGCCTACCGGCATCCCGGCCCCATCCAATTTTTCGGGGGCGCGGAGCTCACCGATGTGGCTCCACTTACGCTCTAATGCTCTAGGAGCAAAATCAACGATGGAAATGATGAAATGAGAAAATGATAAAAAATATGGAATTTAAAAGAGCAAAAACCTCCTCCTGTAAACCCAAACCGAACTATGTGCTCTGGTTGCGATTCGACGATGGACTTGAGGGGGAAGTGGACCTCTCGGACTTAGTGGGTAAAGGTGTGTTTAAGGCGTGGAAAGTGAAAAAAACTTCGATGCCGTTCGAGTCGATCCCGAAAGTGGAACTGTTTGTTGGCCGGGCGAGATCGATTTAGATCCTTACGTGCTACGCGATGATGTTCTAAAGTCACAGAAATTACGAAAGATTCTGCGCTGAAAAGTCCACGCTCCAAGACGCGAAGAAAAGTGCGCGTCTAGGAAGCGGAAGAGCTGTCCTATTAGCGCTCTAGTCTGCCAATCGCGCTACTGGGTGGGTCCCTGCGAGTAGGGGGCCGACAACCGTTCTAAAATTGATTCGAGCGTTGCTTTCAGGGAAAACGGTATCGGAGAAAGGGCATTCATTACAGCTGTTCCAGTATGCGTGTCTATTGGTCTTTGCGTGCGCCGCCCCAAACGCCCTCTGGGACTCCTTGTTTAGCACAAACATCCAAGCAGCATCGGGATATCGGCGGTGCTTGAAAATCCAAAGATGTTCAATTCGATTATTGTAATGAGAGCGGATACGGAGAGCGATCCCAAGTACCTCGCCGGGAGCTGTAAAGCGCATGACGGAGGAGCGCATCGGAAGGACATCCTCCAGACTGTTATCCTCACGCAGTCTACTCATGTCGAGCACATCCAGTGTGTGGATAGGACGGCCATGGGCAGCGAATACATCTCGTAATGGTTGTTGGTACGACTCATCTATCTTTGCCGCTTTCCGCTGTTCAGCGGTCGTTTGAAATGCGGCGCTGGCTACACGACAGGTGCTTGCCACTCTCGCAGCGGTTTTGTCATCGCAATAGGCCAAAATGGTTTCTAATGTATCTTGGACTTCAAGGGGGTTTTTTGTTACTGGTGTCATTATTTTCTCCAATTATTTATTTATATTTACTATATATTATAATATAAAATTAGATTTATTTCAATTTATACTAATAAGTAATTCAAGATTGTATGTAACCGGCTCAGTCAGAGCTGGTTGCAGCTAGTCAGCCAATCGCAATGTTGGATGAGTCCCTGCGAGTAGCGGCTCGACAACTATTCTGGATCTCGCCCGATCCAATTCGGAGGCAGGGCAGTCTTCACAGGAGTTATGCCATTCGGGTGAATTTATCTCATTGAGGTGTGCCAGCTCAAACTCCGTTCGGAGTGCGTGGTTTAGGCTAATTGCCCAACAGGGACCGAACATTCCGCGATTTTGAAAAATAAAGAGCTTTTGAATCAGATTGCTTTGGCGAGATTGGATGCGGAGGGCGAGCCCACGCCGCCCGTCGAGAGAGGTAAAGCGCATGACTGGAGAACTCATGGGAGCATCACGGAACGTTGCTCGTTCACCCAACCCACGTATATCGAGCACATCCAGTGTGTGGATAGGACGGCCATGGGCAGCGAACAGATCCTGTAATGGTTGTGGGTACGAACTCTTCACCTTCTCTGGCCTCTCTAACCATTTCATTTTCCGTGATTCTAGCATCGTTTGAAATAGGGCTTTAGCGACAAGGCAAGTGCTTGCCATTCTTGCAGCGGTGGGGTCGTCGCAATAGGCCAAGATGATTCCTAATGTATCCCGGGCTGCAAGGGGGGAGGGTCTTGCTGGTGCCCTGATTGCATTGAACCTCCGGTTTACCAATTGCGCTGCTGGGTAAGTCCCTGCGAGCAGCGGTCCGACAACCGTGCTGAAATTGACCGAATAGCCCCCGGGAAAAGGGCAGTCTCCACAAGATCGGTGAAGGACTTCGTCTGTGTGCGCGTGTCGAAAGTCTGCTTCAAATCTAGGCGGTAGGGAAAATGCCCAATAGGAATTATGGGTTGGATCGCGTTGAAAAATAGAGAACACCGTTGACTCTCGAGGGGCTTCGCGAGATTGGATGTGGATGGCAACCCCATACCGCCCATAGCGATCTTTAAAGCGCATAAGGGGGGAGCGCATCGAAGCCTCCTCTAAGGCTAAGACATCCTCTTGATGCTCGCTCACGTCGAGCGCAGCCAGCGTATGGATAGGACGGCCGTGGGTAGAAAACTCATCTTGTAAATGTTTCGGGTAGATCTTCCGTACTTCGCGTTGTTCGGCCGTCGTTTGAAATGCGTCTTTAGCCACACGACAAGTGCTGGCCACTCTTGCTGCAGTGTGGTCGTCGCAGTGAGCCAAAATGACTTCTATCATATCCTGGACTTCAAAAGGATTTGTTATTGCTGATGCCATGATTCCTTTAATCCTCTAGTCGGTCAATCGGGCTACTGGGTGGGTCCCTGCGAGTAGCGGTCCGATAACTGTTCTGAAATTGACCTGACCGATCCCGAGGAAAGGGCAGTCTTCACACCGGTGAGTCATTGCGGGTGCATTTTTCTCAGCTAGGTGAGCTTGTGAGAAGTGTTTTCGGACAACCTCGTTTAAATGGGCGGTCCAACGAGTATTTCTTGTGTGAGCCCCGTGATATTGGAGAATAACGAGATTGCCAATAATCTGATGATTTTGGCGAGATTGAATGTGCAAGAGGATTCCAGATTGCTTGCTGGCATTTATAACGCGCATGATTGGGGAAGTCATCCGAGCATCAGTGAAGTTTGCTTCTATGCCCCACAAACTCTTATCAAGAACACTCAGCATGTGGATGGGACGGCCATGCGCAGCGAACACATCTCGCAGTGGTTGTGGGTACGGCCCCTCTACAAACGCCGCTTTTCGTAGTTTAAGGGTCGCTTGAAACGCGGCGTTCACTTCACGACCAGTGCTTGCCACTCTCGCCACAGTTGAGTCGTCGCAATAAGCCGAAATCGTTTGCGCCATATCCTGGATTGTTAGCGGGTGTCTTAACTCTGATGTTATAGATGCCAGAAATTTCTCCAATTATGGCATACAGTATAGAGCAATATTAGCGCTTTTTCAATGTAAAAAAATTAGACATCCTCTAATCCGGTTCCGCTTCGGCCTCGACCTCTCTCTCGAGGAGGTCGATTTTCTGCCAGCTCCCTCTATGGAAGCGGACCCAGTAGACGCCGAAGAAGAGGGCGGCGTAGAGGGTCGTGATGCCCCAGGCGACTTCGACGCCAAGGCCGTTGAGGACGACGAGGCCGTAGATGGGGGCGAGGAGGAAGACCCAGACGGAGAGGGATCCTGCGAGGAGGAGGAAGAGGGTATCTCCCGCGGCGACGAGGAGCCCTGAAAAGACCCATCGGAACCCTTCAAAGCAGATATAGATGAAGGCGAAGATCATGCAGAGGCGGAGCGAGTCTCTAAAAGAGTCGTCAAAGACGATGCCGGAGAGGTCTCCGTCGTGGAAAAAGAGGAGGCGGACGGTGTCTTCTGGGTCGACGATCAAGATCAGGGAGATCAGGAGGGAAAAGCCGAGCACCAAGAGGATGCCTGACCTGAGCACTTTGTAGATGAGGTCTTTGCGTCCGGCGCCGATGAAATTGCCCGCGACGGTTGCAGCTCCGCGGCTGAGGCCGTCGGCAAAGAAGGAGAGGAGGATGGTAAAACTTTGGCAAATGCTCGAAATGGTGATGTGCTTTTCGCCCATGCTGGTCATCATCCAATAGAACACGGCCCAGCCGAGAACCTCGAGCGTGTAAAAGATTCCTTGAGGAAACCCGACGCGACAACACTTTTTCATCTCGGTCCAATCAAGGCGCCAGTTCGCTGTGCCAAAAAGGGTCCGGTTTTCCCGGTTGAGGAAGAGGAACCCCAAAATAACCGATTCAAACAAGTAGCCAAAGCAGGTGGCAATGGCCGCTCCCTGAATGCCGAGTTCAGGGACGATGCCGGGGACGCCGTAGATCAGGGCCCAGTCGAGCAGGATGTTGATCAGGTTGGCGCAAATGGCCAGCCCGATCATGATCTTTGTCTTGCCCCGCCCGATGAAGAAACCGGCCAAAGCAGTCATCAGGGCATAGCCGGGGCCAAAGATCATTAACCAACGAAAGTACTGAATCTCCATCGCTGCGTAGGGGTCCCCTGCAAAAATGAGGGGGGCCCCCCAGATCGCCATCGGAATGAAGAAAAAGCTGGAGAGGAGGGCAAACCAGATCATTTGCCAGATGGGGGTGCCGAGGCGGTGGGGCTGTTTAGATCCATTGTACTGAGCCACAAACACTTCCGACATCGCTGTCACGGTGCCCACCCCGGCCATGAGCGCCCAAGCGAGAGTGCCCGCGTTCACAGACGCGTTCAAAGCCCCTAAGGAATAGTGGGCTAGGAAGACCCGGTCAGTAAAAATCATGAAGAGCGATGCCAAAGATGAAATCATCAAAGGCAGGGAAATGCTCCATAATTCCCGAATGCTTCCCGCAGGGAAACGGGTGAGGGTATCTGTAGTTTTCATAGGATTATTTTATAATATAGCACAGTGTGTCTTAAAAATCTCCTTTGTTATATTAATTATTTTAAAATTTTGCGATTTAGTATGTTGTGGTTTATTTACGTGGTGTTTATAATTCTGGTATTATGGCTTCAGGTATAGATTCAGATTTTACAGTGGTCGACTGGTCTGCTATGGGAGTTCCTGTTCAGTTAGGGAGCCAGCAAGTAGTCGTTCACAAGAATTTTTTCATGGACTTCGAGCGCTTACATCCGGTAGCGCGGACACTGTCCATTGCAGGGGAGCTTGTGGTTGGACGGCCTTTGGAAACAGTGGTCGACCGGTTATTCAATGAGGTTGTGTGTGGGGATCCGGCTCTATTATTAAAAGTCACTGAGGAGGCGTGCCAAAGTGGCGTGCCCAGAGTACTGGAGCCGATGATGCAAGCATACCAAAACCAGTACGGAGAGCTCCCCTGCCCCCAGAATCCCACCACGGGTATAGCCATTGGCCGGAACGGGGACAATGTTTTTATGACCGTGAACGTCGAGTGGGATGCTCAGAAAAATTCTGATGGAGCGAAATTGGCCATTCCCCGCCGATTAACGGGGAGTCTTACTTCCCAGATCAGTGTAGCGAAAGTACTTCATGGAAAACCCGATATTACCGTATAATTCTTCACTATGAAGAAATACGATCCCAACGCCATTGAGAAGAAGTGGCAGGCCATCTGGAAAAAAAACAAGACCTTCCGCTGCGAAGTGGACCTCTCCAAACCCAAATACTACGTTCTAGACATGTTCCCTTATCCGTCGGGCGCGGGGCTCCATGTGGGCCACGTCACCGGTTATACGGGGACCGATATCTTGGCGCGCTACAAGAGGCAGCGGGGATTCAACGTTTTACATCCGATGGGCTGGGATAGTTTTGGTCTTCAGGCGGAGCAATACGCCATTCGGACGGGGAATCACCCGGCGGTCACGACGAAAGCCAATATCGACACCTATCGCAGACAGCTCGAGTCGCTCGGATTTAGTTACGATTGGGATCGGGAAATTGCGACGAGCGATGCGACGTATTACAAGTGGACTCAGTGGATTTTCACCAAGCTTTTTGAACAAGGGCTCGCCTATGAAGCGGAGGTGAATGTTAACTATTGCCCCACCCTCGGCACTGTCTTGGCGAACGAAGAAGTGGAAAATGGGAGAGCGAAAGAGGGGGGATATCCCGTTGAGCGGCGTCCTTTAAAGCAGTGGATTTTAAAGATCACCGCCTATGCAGATCGGCTCCTTGATGACCTCGACCTTCTCGATTGGCCTGAGCACCTGAAAAAATTACAAGTGAACTGGATTGGCCGCAGTGAGGGAGCAACCATTGCGTTCGTGGAGGAGGGGACTGGAGAGTCGATCGTTGTATTCACCACTCGCCCAGAAACTCTTCCTGGAGTGACCTATTTGGTCCTGGCTCCGGAGCATCCGTTGGTGGGCCAGGTCACGACCGCTGCACAAAAAGAGGCTGTCGCTGAATACCAGCGGCGGACAATGGCCAAGACCGATCTGGAACGGACTGATTTAGCGAAGACCAAAACCGGTGTTTGGACTGGGGCATATGTAATCCACCCTGTAACGGGGAAAAAAGTGCCCCTTTGGGTGGCCGACTACGTGCTCGTAGGTTACGGAACGGGCGCAGTAATGGCAGTGCCCGCTCAAGACGAAAGAGATGCCGAGTTTGCTGCGGTGTACAAACTTCCCGTTATTCCCGTGCCGGAAGATGTCTCTGTAGAAGGGACGATTACCTGGCTGCAGCAGCACGGCAAAGGGAACCGCTCTGTCCACTACAAACTGAGAGACTGGCTTTTTTCCAGACAGCGCTATTGGGGAGAGCCTATTCCGATTCTCCACTTTGCCGATGGGACTATGCGCAGTTTGGGACTGGATGAGCTGCCGCTGACCCCTCCTGCTCTCGATGATTACAAACCTGCAGGGAGTGGAGAGAGCCCTCTCGCCAAGGTGCGCGAGTGGGTGGAGATCACCGATCCCAAAACAGGTAAAAAAGCGCTCAGGGAAACCAACACGATGCCCCAGTGGGCCGGATCGTGCTGGTACTACCTCCGTTTCTGCGATCCGCACAACACCCGAGCAGCGTGGGGTCAGGAAGCGGAAAACTACTGGCTGCCGGTGGATCTCTACGTCGGCGGCGTCGAACATGCGGTGCTCCACCTTTTGTACGCCCGTTTTTGGCACAAAGTCCTCTTCGATCTCAAGTTGGTCCACACAGCAGAGCCGTTCATGACGCTCCGCAACCAAGGACTCGTCACAGCCCGCTCCTACAAAAAACCGCAAGGCGGGTACGTGGCTCCCGAAGAGGCAAAAGACTCATCCGAAGAGCTTATCATCCAAATGGAAAAAATGTCCAAGTCCAAGCTCAATGGAGTCTCTCCCGATGAAATCATCGAAGAGTTCGGCGCCGATGCGCTCCGCCTCTACGAAATGTTCATGGGCCCCTTCGATAGAGAAAAAGTGTGGAACACAGACGCCGTGACCGGTTGCCGCCGCTTCTTAAACCGCCTCTATGAACTCGCCACTTCAGAAAAAGTGTCTGAAGAAGAGACTGAAGAAGCCCTCAAACTCACCCACCGACTCGTCGCAGTGGTGCTAAATGACATCGAACAGCTCCAATTCAATACCGCCATCGCCCACATGATGGAGTTCCTCAATAACTTTTCTCCCCTTGCAACCTATCCCAAAAGCTGCTTGAAACGGGTCGTGCAAATGGTGTACCCCTTTGCCCCGCACATCGGCGAAGAGCTTTGGGAACTGTTGGGAGAAAAAGAGACCATCACCTACGCTCCGATCCCTCCTGTCGATCCAAAATACCTCGTCGATGACGTAGCCACCTACGTAGTCCAAATCAATGGAAAACTCCGAGGTAGATTCGACCTTCCTAAAGATAAGACCGAAGAGGAGCTGATGAAACTCGTCCGTCAAAAACCAGAACTAGAAAAATACCTCGTTGGGGAAGTTGTGAAGACCGTGTTTGTCCCCAACAAGCTCCTCAATATCGTTCTTCAATGATCTGGGTCTACCTCCTGTTTTTCATCAGGCACCCAGGTCTTCTACAGCGCCTTGGAAAAAACCTCCCCCCTCTGCCCGAGGCCCCTTTTCGCATCTGGATCCACGGCGTCTCCGTAGGTGAAATCAAAGCCGCCCGCCCCCTCTTTGAAAAGCTTAAAAACCAGTTCCCCCACGCCCGCTTCTTTGTCACCACCACCACCGCCACCGGCGGGGAAGAAGCCAAAAGATCCCTTCCCGGCGCCCATTATAGCTATCTCCCCCTCGACGCCAAATCAGCCGTCCGCCGCACCGTCCGCCACGTCCGCCCCGACCTCTTTTTGCTCAGCGAAAGCGACTTTTGGCCCAACCTCCTCAAAGAGATCCAAAGCAGGGGAGGGAAGACCGTTTTATTTAGCGGCAAACTCTCATCCCGTTCAGCCGCCCGCTTCTTTCGCTTCCGTTTCTTTGCAAAAAAACTCTTTTCCCGCTTCGACCTCCTCCTCGTCCAAAACGAAGAGCAAAAACGACGCTTTCTCCCCCTTGTTTCCGACCCCAGCCGGCTTCACGTCACCGGCAACCCCAAATTCGACCTCAAGCCCCAGAAGAGCCCCTTGCCGCCCCACAACTTCATCACCATCGCCTGTACCCACGCCCCCGAAGAAGAGTGGCTCTTAGACACCCTCCACGGCGGCCCCTGGCAGCTTTTTTTAGCCCCCCGCCACCCCGAACGGTTTGCCGAAGTCGCCCAGCTCCTTGAAAAGAAAAAAATTCCCTTCACCCGCTGGAGCCAGACCCACGACCTTTCCGCCCCCGTCATCCTCATCGACACCATGGGACAGCTCCCCAGCTGCTACCCCCTCAGCCACCTCGCCATCCTCGGCGGCAGCTTTGTCACACACATCGGCGGGCACAACATCCTCGGACCCTGTCTCTATGGAGTCCCCGTGTTTTTTGGCCCCCACATGTTTGGTCAACAAGATCTCGTCCAAGCCGTACTAGCCGCCCGCGCAGGAAAGCAGCTTGCTCTCGCTGCCTTACGCCTCGCAGTAGAGGCCTTTTTTCAAGAGCCGCAGCAGGGGATGAGAGAGGCGACCCAAACCCTTTTTTCTACATCGCCCAGCTCTACGGAGAGGGTGTGGGAACATCTCCTGTTGTGTATACACAAATAAACTCAAGAATTGGTTTTGAGCGTCGTCGGGCAGCCGCTGCTTTTCGACCCGCCTGCATCGCCCAACCCTTTAGGGTTGAGCTGCAACGTCCCACCCCAAAGACGAGGCGTCTTCGAGGACCCCAGTCCTTCGTCGCCGGCTTCGCCTGGTCAAAAACCAGGGCGCCCTCCTTGCTCAATTCCCAATTCTTGAACTGCTGCTCGAGCGCAATCTCGGCCATTCAGGGCCGAGTTAGCCGAGCTATCTATTAAGCTGCGGCAAGGCACTTGCCGCCCACTGACAGTAGGAGAATCTCTCCTTTTCAGGGGAGAGTTCTTCAATTCATTTGTGTATAAATCACCGAGTGTGCTAAGCTTTAATTTCTTCTTATCGCGGGGTGGAGCAGTGGTTAGCTCGTTGGGCTCATAACCCAAAGGTCGTAGGTTCGAGTCCTACCCCCGCTAATCTTTAGTCTCGTGTGGCGGTATAGCTCAGTTGGTTAGAGCAGCGGAATCATAATCCGCTTGTCGCTGGTTCGAATCCGGCTACCGTCAAAATTTTCAATTTTGGCAGTAGCCGGATTCGATTCGCATGACCAAATCATCATCTCCTAATTCCACCATGAAAAAATTACACAACCTAAAAAATGTCGGTAAGGCTACGCTCTCCGATTTAGAGCTTTTAGGTATTTCTAGTGTGGAAGAGCTGGTCACCCAAGACCCAACCTTTTTGTTTCACGAGTTAGAGAGACGCACGAACCACCGGCAGGACCCCTGTGTGTGGGATGTCTTTGCTGCGATTATTCATGAGGCTGCCACAGGTGAAGCCACCAACTGGTGGGCCTGGACAAGTAAACGGAAGGCCCTGCAGAAAAAGGGTGAGTTAGACCACGTGCTTTAGGAGTGATGGTAGATGGGAACCTGGAATCGCTTTGCTCTGATTGGATTACCTGGAAGCGGAAAGTCAACTTTTGCGGCTAGGCTCGGAAAGCTTTTGAACATTCCCGTACATCATTTGGACAGACATGTGTTTGAGCCCAGTGGGAAAAAGCGGAATAAACAGGACTTTTTGGCCATTCAAAAGGCCATCGTTGATGAAGAGTCGTGGATTATTGAAGGGTGCTCATTTTCAACGTTTGAGATGAGGTTCGCTCGAGCCGATACGGTCATCTATTTTTTTCTCCCGCGCTATCTGTGCTTTTGGAGAATGCTCAAACGAATATTCAATTACGATAAGGCTTTTGGGGGTTTGAGGGCGATCAATTGGGAGCTTTTGAGATATACCTGGAATTTTGATAGAGAAAAAAGGGAAAAAATTGAAGAGTTGGTAAGGAAATATCCCTCCCTGGAATTTCTTATTTTTAGAAGCCAGAAAGATGCGGATGAATATTTAGAAACGTTCCAAAAAAGGTGGAACCATGGGAACAACTCAAGAAATTGAACAGCAGATTCAGTACGCAGATTTCCTGAAGGTGGATATTCGCGTAGGGACAATTGTAAATGTTGAAGACTATCCAGAAGCGAGGAAGCCCGCCTACAAGCTGGAAATTGATTTTGGGGATCTTGGAAAAAAACGTTCCTCGGCTCAGATCACGCAGCACTACAGTAAAGAAGATCTGATAGGCAAACAAGTCATTGCGGTTGTGAACTTTCCTCCCAAGCAAATTGGGAAATTCATGTCGGAAGTATTGACGCTTGGATTACCAGATGCAACAGGACAGGTGGTCTTGCTTGAACCAACTATGAATGTGCCAAACGGCGGAAAGTTGTTCTAATATACCGGGAGTGATTCAAAAATTGGGAGATGCCAAGGAGGCGCCCTGATTTTGGGTCAGGCGAAGCCGGCGACGAAGGCCTGGGGTCCTCGAAGACGCCTCGTCTTTGGGGTGGGACGTTGCAGCTCAACCCAAAGGGTTGGGCGATGCAGGCGGATCCCAAAAGCAGTGGCTGCCCGACGAAGCCCGGGGTCCCCGAAGAACGCCCCGTTCTTTGGGGTAAGGCGTCGGCAGAACCAATTTTTGAATCACGAGCGGTATATCATCTAATAAAAGAAGCAGTTTCTCATAAGGGAAAACAATGAACAAATCCTTGCCCCCACTGTCCAAAAAGGCCTTATCCATTGTTGTTAATGGAATTTATGAGCACCACAAGAGGCTATCTTACAAAGTTCTCGGCGTTGCTAGGCACAGCGAGACGCTCGAAGAGATGGTGGTCTACCAGGCTCTATATGGAGAGAGGGGCATTTGGGTGCGCCCAGTGGCTATGTTCCTAGAAGATGTTTTGGTAGATGGCAAGCTACAGCCTAGATTCAGGCTCGTTACCAGCATGGACAAACTCAGCTAATGTCTTTCTTTGGCAAGAGGTGTTTATTGGGTGGTTGAGCTTGTCTTCAAAATCGATAATTTTCGTTGCGTTGTCAGAAAATTTGATTTTTAGTTTGTAGTCTTTAAAGTACTCAACGCTCAAAACTCTCATGCCAATGGCCCTATTTTTTTATCCATCGCGATCGTGGCGACTTTGGTTTGTATTACATAGAGGGCTCCGCCCAAACAACAGACCGCTCCTAAAATCAGAGGGAGCGTGGGGCCAAACCAGTGACAAAGGGCACCTCCAAGAGCAGGGGCCAGGGCCCCTCGTAGTCCCAACATCAGGATATTGACTCTTGAGAAGGGGGAGCTGTCTGCGTCTTGAGCAAAGAGGGTGCCAGAGAGATTCCACAAAAGGTGGCTCCCAGCCTGGGCCACTCCGTAGAGGATGAATGCGGCATAAAACCAAGAGATGTGGAGGGAGGCGAAAAGTAAAACAAGTGGATACAGACCGAACCCTACTAAGACCGCCGTAGTCAACCAGGAAATAGGGCGTGTTTTCAAGGCTTCCTTCCAAAAATAGGAGGAAGTGACAATGCCGATTCCCATCAGATCGGCCCTCCAGTATAGAGCAACCTCTTTTGGGATGACACAAAATCCCACTTTATGGGATACTTTCCCTCTATGTTGGAGAAAGATCATCTTTTTTGGTTTTGCGCGCTGGCTGGTTCGGGGATGTTCCTGATCCAGTTTCTCCTCAGTTTTATTGGCATGGATGGGGAAGAGGGGGAGTCTGCCTCCTCGCAAAACTTCAAATGGCTCTCTAAGCAGGCGCTCACCGGGTTCCTCATGATGTTTGGCTGGGTCGGGCTCGCTTGTAAAAAAGAGCTGGGCTATACGGCGCCGGTGGCAGTGTCCATCGCTGTTGTATCGGGGATCGTCGCCATGTTCATCACCGGCTCGATCTTTAGACTTTCTCGGAAACTGCGGAGCACGGGGACTGTGTTTCGCATTGAAGAGGCGATCGGCAAAGAGGCTTCCGTCTATCTGCGCATCCCCAAGGGCGGTACTGGAAAGATCTCGATTTCGCTGCAAGATTTAACGCACGAAATCGATGCCATCTCGCTGAATGGGGAAGAGATAGACTCATTTACTCGAGTGCAAATCATAAACAAAGTAAGCGAACGAACTGTCGTCGTCG
>CAYHED010000022.1:0-13658 GCA_964355615.1 uncultured bacterium | reverse complement strand
TCCGATCGCCGCGGTATGTAGCAGAGCGATTCTAGAGAGGGGCGCGGGACAAGGCCCCCTCTTTTTCCTTCTACAAAGACCCAGAAGGAAAACAACAGGAATCCCTAAGTACCTATCTAGCACCTTAAAAATCCTATGCACTCTCATCTCATCTCCGTATAATCACCCTACTATGTCCAAGTGCCGTTTTCAGATCTTGGTCGTCAAGCTCGCCGCCATCGGCGATGTGGTGATGGCTTTGCCTCTCGTGTCGGCTCTTAAAAAGAAGTTCCCTCAAAGCGTGATCACCTGGATCGTCGGCTCCCTTGCAGCCCCTCTTTTACGAGCCGTTCCCCTGATCGACCATATTGTTGAAGTAAACGAAACGGCTCTCCTTAAGGGGGCGCTCACCCAAAGAATAAGCGCGATTGGAAAATTATGGAACCAAATTGGGGGACGTTCCGTAGACCTCGTGTTAACGCTCCACTCTGACCCCCGTTACCGCATCCTCACCTGGCCGGTGCGCTGCAGGGATAAAAGACACTGGAGCCCCACTCCAGGTCGCTACCATGCGCAAGAGTGGCTGCGATTTTTGGATCCAGAGGAGAGTGCTTTGGAGTACCCTCCTATACAGCTTCCTCCTTCCCCGGTCCTCTCAGATGGGAGGCCCCTCATTGTTTTAGCTCCTGGCGGAGCCAAGAACACCTTAGCGGATGATCCCTTAAGAAGATGGCCTGTGGCCCATTACGTCGAGCTAGCGAGGCTTTTGGCCCCCAAGGCGCGCGTTCTGCTCACTGGGGGCCACTCTGATACTTGGGTAACGCCCCATTTCCAATGTGAAAATTGGATTGGACGGCTCGAGCTACTCGAGCTCGTGGCCCTTCTAAAACAAAGCGCCCTTCTGATCACACACGACAGCGGCCCCCTCCACTTAGCCAAATTGGTGAAGACTCCCGCATTGGCTCTATTCGGCCCGACCAACCCTCATGAAAAAACCTCTCCTCAGGAGAGTGTAGAGATACTGTGGGGCGGGGAGCGGCTCGCTTGCCGCCCTTGTTACAATGGGAAAACCTACGCAGCCTGCACAAACAACATGTGCCTCAAGAGTATCTCTCCAGAAACCGTAAATGTAAAAGCGCTTTACATTCTCTCCCGGAACCATGCAACTACCTCTTTCACCCCTTCTTGAACAGGCGCGGGCCTATAATGGGGGAGCAGCTGTTTTAACTTTGCGATGGAGAGCACTTTAGACCTGGCGCCGACGTAGCGAGAGAGGTCAAACTGGATCTGAGAGGGGGAATACCCCACATGGTGACAGATCATGTGGGCGAACTCTTTGATAGAATACTCGACGCCAGCACCCACATTGACGACCTCATTTTTACAGACTTGCGCAAGTTCCCACATCACGGGGAGAAAGTCTTTAACCTGCACGACTTCCCTTTTTTGTTCCCCATCTCCCCACAGAATCACAGGGTCTTGATAGAGCTGACCTCGGAGAATTTTTTGGATGAGGTCAAAGATGAAGTGCATCTGTCTCCCATCTGTATGGTAATTGGGACCGTACAAAGTGGACGGAATTAGGTAGAGATAGTTGAGTCCATGTTGCTTTTGCGCGGCCATCAGGCCGACGAGGAGCATTTTCTTCGTCATCCCGTAAGAAAGGAGACTTTCAATGGGAGTCCCCTTAAGATAATTGTCCTCTGAGAGGGGATAAGCCGGATCGTAGGCACAGCTGGTTCCCATGGCGATGAGTTTGGCTTGTGGCTGTTTTCGAATCCACCAATCGAGCATGTGCGTGTTGATTTTCTGGTTAACGATCCACTGCTCTGTGGGATACTTGAGGCAAAAATCGCCCGCCTGAGTCCACACGGCCAGGTGATAAATCTGATCAAACTGGATGGAGTTCCAGGGATCTAAAGAGGAAGGGTGTTTGAGATCGCAGTCCCGTGAAGAAAGCCCAACTACATAGTGCCCCTTGTCTTTTAAAAACTGTGTTAAAAAGTGTCCGAGAAAACCCGAAGCGCCTGTGACTAAAATGTTCATGGAGCGCAGTATAGATGAAAAAAAAATTCTCTGCTATCCTCCGCGCTCATGCATCGGATTATCTCTCGCACTCCTGTTCGGATCAGTTTTTTTGGGGGTGGCACCGATTATCCCTCCTACTACTCGCGCCATCCCGGAGCTACTCTCGGCACTACAATCAATCAGTACACCTACGTATCTCTCAATACACTGAGCCGTTTTTTTGACTATGCGTTGCGCATCAGTTACTCCAAGATCGAGCTGGTAAAGAGCTTAGAAGAGATCGAGCATCCGAGCGTCCGCGCTTGTTTGGCGCACAAACGGTGTCTCTCTCCTCTCGATATTCACATCTCCGCCGACTTACCGGCGAAAACGGGGCTGGGCTCTTCTTCCTCCTTCACAGTGGGATTCCTCAACGCTCTCTACGCCATGCAAGGAGAAAAAACCCTTCCCCAAGCCCTCGCTGAAGAAGCGTGCTACATCGAGCAGCAACTCATTGGAGAAAATGTGGGCTCCCAGGACCAGTTTCACGCTGCATTTGGGGGCATGAATATCATTGAGTTTGGCGGCGGTGGAATCCGGGTGCGCCCCTTGGCTATCTCCGCCCGAAAGAAGGAGCTCTTTGAGGAGCATCTCCTCATTTTCTATACGGGGATGACCCGTTATGCAACCGATGTGCTGAAGGAACAGGTTGAGAACACGAAGCGTCAGATCAACGACCCCGTTCTTGAGAGAATGTGCGCTATGGTCTTTGAAGCGGAAGAAATTGTCTCCGATGCATCGGAAGGGGAAATGATGCCCCTATTAGGAAAGCTGTTGGATGAAAGTTGGGAGTTGAAAAAGCAGTTGTCGACAAAGATTTCCAGTCCTCAGATCGATCAACTGTACCACGTGGCCCGCTCTCAAGGCGCTTATGGGGGCAAACTCTGCGGGGCCGGCAGCGGGGGGTTTTTGGCCCTTCTCGTTCCCCCCAAAGTACAGCCCGCCGTTCGGAGTGCTCTGAAAGACCTCTTGGAGGTCCGTGTCCGATTTGAAAACGAAGGGTCCCGTATCATCTACATGAAGGAGTAGCTCTCAATGGACGCCATCATTTTAGCAGGAGGTCTAGGGACCCGTCTAGCCCCCGTAGTGCCTCACTTACCCAAAACCTTGGCACCTATTCGGGGGGTCCCTTTTCTCCAGGTGCTCCTGAAACAACTCGAAGCATCGAGGTGCATCTCAAGGGTCATTTTGGCGCTGGGGTATCGGGCGGCTGAAGTCGAGCGCTCCTTGACGGAAACTCCGCCCTCCTTGCCGGTAGTTCTTTCAGTTGAGTCCACTCCTTTAGGGACGGGGGGAGCGCTATTACAGGCCCTGACTTTGGTCCACTCTCCTTCGGTGCTTGTGATGAATGGGGACAGCTACTGCGACGTGTCTATTCCCGCTTTGAGTGCCTTCCACAAAAAGCGCTCTGCAGACATCACGATTGTCTCCTGCGCGGCGGGTGCGTTGAGTGCTGACTCTTCAGGGCGCGTTCTCTCCTTCCATGAAAAAGGCTCTGCTACTTTGGTCAATGCCGGGATTTATCTCATGAACGGGGGTGTTTTTTCCCACCTGTCTGTCCATCCGTGCTCTTTGGAACGGGATCTATTTCCCTCTCTTTTGCACCGCCCCGTCTTTACGTTTCAACACGCAGGAGGGTTCATTGACATTGGAACTCCCAGCTCTTATCATTTGGCGCAACGACTATGAAAAAGATCCTCATCACCGGCGGCGCTGGGTACATCGGCTCTGTCCTAACTCCTTATCTGCTCGAGCGCGGGTTTTTCGTTACGGTACTCGATAATTTGTACTACCGCCAACACTCCCTTTTGCCCTGTTTTCCCAACCCCCGCTTTCGCTTTGTTCAGGGGGATGCCTGTAATGATGCGCTCCTTCGAGAGGAGGTGAAAAAAGCGGACATCATTATTCCTTTAGCCGCGATCGTAGGCGCCCCCGCTTGTGAGCAAACTCCTCTTTTGGCCACGCAGCTCAACCACGAGGCCATTTTGCAAATTTTGAAGCACATGGCCCCCTCTCAGAGGATTTTGTATCCCAACACAAATAGTGGATACGGCATTGGACAAAAAGATCTGTTCTGTACGGAAGAGACTCCCCTCAATCCCATTTCCCTTTATGGGAAACTCAAAGTAGCGAGTGAGGAACGGGTGCTCGCTTCCGGTCAGGGGATCTCTTTCCGGCTGGCCACCGTTTTTGGAATCTCTCCCCGCATGCGCCTCGACCTTCTCGTCAACGACTTTACCTTCCGCGCCTGTCAGGACCGGTGCATTGTCCTGTTTGAGGAACATTTCAAGCGCAATTACATCCATGTGAGAGATGTCGCATCTGCTTTTTACTTTGGCATCACCCACTTTGATCAAATGCAAGGGCACGCCTTTAACGTGGGCCTTTCCAACGCAAACTTAAGCAAGAGGGAGCTGTGTGAAAAAATCAAAGAGTTCGTCCCCCATCTCTACATCCACTCTGCGGGGATCGGCGAGGACCCAGACAAACGGGACTATCTCGTCAGTAATGAAAAGCTAGAGGCGTTGGGATGGAAACCGGAAGTCTCTTTAGGAGAGGGGATTCGGGAGATGATCGCGGCCTATCCCATTCTTCGCATGCACGCTCTTAAAAATGGGTAGTGGGATGCTGAAGATCTGGTTTGGCTCTCCCCGTCAAGTGACCTGGTTTGTCTTTGTGGTCATCATCAATACCCTGGCCGCCTGTTTAGAGGGCGCCTCTTTCGGCCTGATCCTCATGGCCCTCTCCTTTTTAGGACATGCGTCTCTGCCCTCTTGGCTCCACTCACTGACTTCTCAGCAAGCCCTGATCTTCTTTCTCGTCCTCGCTATCTGTGCGCAAATCATTCGGAGTGCGCTGACTTGTATCGGGCAAGTAGTCGCTTTGAGAGTGGGAACTTGGCTCCAGACAGAGGTGCAGAAGAAGGTTTATCACAAAATCCTGAGCTTTAGTTTCCCCTACATCAATAGCCGGAAGATCGGAGATTTAACAGAGCACATCAAAGATCCGAGCAGCATCACCCATTTTTTCATCGATCCCCTCAACCGAATGAGCGTTGCGATCCTCACCAGTGTGGCCTCTTTGGGGGTAGCCTGTTTTATTTCAGTGAAACTGACCCTTTTCGCATGTGCCATATTCGGCCTCTTTGCGATCTTGCAGAGAAAAATTATTTTGAAAGTGTCCGATCAGTCGAAAATTTTAGCCGCACATTCAGTCAATTTTAGCCAAGAGGCAGAGCAGAGCCTACATGGACTCCGTTTGATCCACACGTTCCATCGACAATCTTATGTCGCAGGGCAAATTGCCGCTATCTTGGAAAAAATTTCCTCCTCTACGCAAGCGCTCCACACCTGGTACCAAATCGCAACCCCCGTGACTGAAATCATCGGTATTTCTGTCATGGGGATGTTTTTGGTATGCGGGCATCTCTTATTGGGGCGAGACCAAGAAAGTGCGATTCCCATATTGCTTACATTCATCCTCATCTTGCATAGGCTCAATACACGCCTCCAAGCATTCTTGGGCTGCGCCGGAACGATCGCTTTGGGATGGGGACAGATCCTGAGAACGGAAGCCATCTTGAACCATCAGGAACAGGGGGCCGTACTGGAAAAGCCCCGCCCTTGGGGCCAGTTTCGTCAAGAAATCCGCTTTGAGAAAGTTTCCCTGCGCTACCAAGGATCCAAGAAGTTTGCGCTCCAACCCCTCACCCTTATGATCCCTAAAGGAACTACTGCGGCCTTGGTAGGCTCTTCTGGCGCGGGAAAATCGACCGTGGCGGACCTTTTGACCGGACTCTATGAACCGAGCGGAGGGAACATCCTCATCGATGGCCACCCGTTGCACGAACTGGATATGGGGCAATGGCGCTCTCAGCTGGGAATCGTCAGTCAAGACAGCTTTATCTTTCACGACACCGTAGAAAACAACATCCGCTTCGGCTTATTGGAGGCGTCGCCCTCTCAGATCCAAGCCGCCGCCAAGCAAGCGGGCGCTCACGAATTCATTCTCCAACTGCCACAAGGCTACCAGACCCTATTGGGAGAGCGTGGCTACCGATTTTCTGGAGGAGAAAGGCAGCGGATTGCTCTCGCACGCGCACTCGTCCGAAATCCTGAGATCTTGATTCTCGATGAAGCGACCAGCAACCTAGATAGCCATTCTGAAACAATTATCCAAGAAGCTCTCTCCCATTTTAAAGGAAAAAAAACGATGATCCTCATTGCCCACAGACTCTCCACGATCGTCCATGTAGATCGGATCTTCGTATTGGAAAAGGGGAGCCTGATTGAAACAGGGACCCATGAAGAACTGCTGAGGGCAGAAGGGCGCTACGCTTCCTTCTGGAAGGTTCAGACTAAATGACAAAACTCTATTCTATTCTCCCTCAATTACAAGGCGAAATAGGTCACTCTTACGAATACTCCATCTGTGTAGATAAGGCCGCAATGATGAACGGGTGGTCCCACGTAGGATGGGTGCCCCAAAATTGCCCCATCCCCACGCTGCCTACCCATTGGAAAAAAAACCTGCCGGAGAAGAGAAACTTTTTGAAGTATCTGCTCTGTTATTGGAAAGCTCTCCGTCAGGTACCTCCCAACTCTGTTTTTCTGTTAGAAAACATGAACATTCCCCATACCTTTACCTTTTTTGTAGCCCTCCTGTTAACAAGAAAGCCTGCGCAGCTCTGGATCATCCACCGCTATGCCATCCATCAGATGCGACAAAAGGGGAAATGGCTCGCACTTTTAATCAAGTGGATGGCTTGGCACCTCGGAAAGACGAATGTCTCCCTCTTCACCGACAGCGAGCTGCTCGTTCCTCAACACGCAACTCTCTTCTCAAGACCCATCCACCTATTGCCCATTCCCCACACAGCGGGTCCTGCGCCGCGAGGAAGCTCCGCTTCTATCGACTGCTGGTGGCCCGGAGGCTCTACCCGCAAAGAAAAGGGGCTAGCCGAGATCCAACAGGTCTCCAAGCTCCTCAAGACGCGGGGCCACCTCCCACTCCGCCTCATCGTTGCAAAACGGGCTGAGGCGCAAGGAGTCGTGGCCTCCTCTTCTGTCTTATATATCGAAGACAACCTCACTCGCAACGCCTATGAAGAATGGTTAGGCCGTGTCCACATCGCCCTGCTCCCTTACGACCCAAAAACCTATTCGGGAAGTACCTCTGGCATCTTCGCAGAGGCCATTGTAGCCGGCCTCATGCCCCTCGTCCGAGACGGCTCTTGGCCCTCTTACGAACTCCGCAAATTTGCTCTCGAAGAACTCATCTTGGATTGGGGAAGGGCCGACCTACTCGAACACATCATGGATTTGTACAGAGACCCCAAAGTACGAGAAAAGCTCGAACTCATGAAGGAGGCGTATGCAAAATTCCACTGCATGGGTCACTTTGCAGAAACACTCCGAGCAGCCAATAGACAGGAAAGTCCCCGCCGCTCAAAAAGCTCCGGCTTAGTGAACACTCCGTAGCCGATTGCTTGTAGGTGCCGAGAGATCGAAGCGAGATTTCTTTGCCGACCACTGTCGTGAATTTCGGCTGTCACATACTGAATACTAGGAAAGTGGGTGAATACCTCGGGGATGAGTTCGTGCTCAGCCCCTTCACAGTCCATCTTCACTAAATCAACGTGAGGGAATTGTTCGTACACCTTTTTTACACTGATTCTCTCTACCTCGAAACGCTCCCCCTGTTCCGAGTAGAACAGAGAACCGGATACACTCTCCTGGTATTTGAAAAAACTCACAGGTCCATCGCTGAGACAGAGCGCTTTTTGCAGGATGGAAATATTTTTGATGCCATTGATTTTGAGGTTGTGCGCCAGCCACATGTTGTTTTCTGGAACGGGTTCAAAGCAAACAATGTGGCCAGGGAAAACCGTTGCTAGAACGAGAGTGAAAATTCCGATATTAGCTCCGATATCGAGAGCGACCGACTTTTCCGTAAAAACGGAAAAGTCCATTTGGTCAATGGAGTAACAGTCGTGGCTAATGATCTCCGCAATTGTCTCATAGAGCGGTGTAGATGCATCTGACTCAACGGTGATCTCTCTTCCTCGGAACGCAAAGGTGATGCGCTGGGAGAGAATCTGAGGAGTATACTTAAATTCGTAGGGCTTCGGATACCGCAAGAACTTTTTGATGAGAGTTTTGAGTGGCACCATGAGAGTAGAGTCTACACGAGGCTTGAATTCTGTTGCAAAAACGAGATTTCTCCAGTTATAACTCCTAGATGCTCTTTACGCTTTCACAGCCACTTCCTCTCTGGATGGAACAGCAGATCGAAGAAGATCTCGCCTCTTTTGTGCACAGTGGTATAGATAGGGGAAATATTGCAGAGACCTTACCCAATCTCACGCTCTTCAAAATAAAAGGGGGAAAGCTGGTTAAGCCAACCCTTTTTCAGGCGATAAAACATGCAAGGGTGTTCAAAACGGCTTTCTTTTTGCGAAAGATCCTCAAACTCCTCCCATTCCCAGATATGGAATTTCTCTTCTCTACCCTAGACCGACAGGAACAGTTCCTCTCGGTTCCTATTTTTGCCATTTCTAAAACACCCTCAGATAAGTTTTTGTGTCTCTTTCCCCACGTGGAATGGCCGGCTTATTGGGATTCCCTGAAGAAAAAAATACCCCCCTGCCCCTGGGAGGAGCGACTTCCCCTTCTTTTTTGGCGTGGGGCCACTACAGGAGAGGGGTTTGACACGGGGACCAATTCAAGAATGAGGGTCACTCAGCTCTCTTTGCTACACCCCGAAAAGGTAGATGCCTCTTTCTCAGCTCTTGTTCAGGGAGTAAGAGCCCTCCCCTTAAAGCCCCCCGTTCCTCCCGAACGGCAAACTCTTTACCGCTACCTCCTCGCCCTCGACGGCAATTGCTTTGCGGGCTCCCTATTTTGGCAACTGTTTAGCGGCTCTCTGGTCTTCAAACAAGATTCCCCCCACCTCGAATGGTACTACAAGGGACTAAAACCCTTTGTCCACTACGTCCCTTTTTGTGCCGATGCCTCTGACCTCTTAGAAAAAAAAGAATGGGCCGATGCAAATGGAGAAAAAGCCCGAGAGATCGCGCACAATGCCTCTCTTTTTTCCGCCACCTACCTAAGCAAGGAAGCCATTGCTTATTACGTATACAAACTACTGTGCCGGTATGCCTCGCTGTGTAAATAACGGCCTGACCGTGCGCAAGTGGTGGGCCAATCTGGGACTCCGTTGGATCGACCGAGCTCTGAGATCCATGGTGAAGAAAACACAGCGCCCCCTTAACGGCCACCCCAAAAGAATTTTGATCGCAAACACGGCCAATTTAGGGGACGTGGTCATTGCGATGGGCGTCATTCCGGCTTTGAAGAGGCAGTTTCCTGGAGCAGAGCTCGGTTTCTTGGTGGCTAAGGGGAGTAGAGCGGTGGTTGAAAAGCACCCTTCTGTGAAATATGTACATACCGCCAATCGGTTTTGGCGCATCGCCGCTCTGCGGTACGACTTGTGTGTCGATCTTCAGCCCTACTTCCCCAACGCCATCCCTCTCTTGCATCTCTGTAGAATCCCCATCATTTTGGGGTATACAACTGGGGGGTTCTCGTCTTTGTTGACACACTCCTATGCATGGACTGAGGTGCAAGGATATATAGGAGAGATGCATCTTCAGCTCCTCTCCCGCTTCGGCATCGATGTGGAGGGGCTCCCTACTCGGACTCACTCTCCTTCCCAATCACCCTATATTGTTGCACACATGGGCTCGTCTAGAGCAGAAAAGAAGTGGAGCCGCGATTCCTGGATTCAGGTCATCCAACAATTACCTTTTCCTGTCGTGCTAACGGGTGCAGGAAAAGAGGAACTGAAGGAGTGTGAAAAAGTAGCTCAGGTGACTGGTGCCAAAAACTTGGCGGAGACCCTTAGCTGGTCTCAGTTTGTCGAAACTGTTCATGGGGCGCGGTTGCTCATCTCAGTCGATTCTGCAGCGATTCACATCGCTGCAGAATCTCAAACACCCACTATCGCCATTTTCACGGGGGTCACCCCCGCCAAGCTCTGGGCCCCGCCGCGCTGCCATGTCCTATCTACGCCCGATAGCATCGTCAAAGAGGCCCTTCGCCTTTTGCCATCTCAAGCTTTTCGTAGTAGCGCATCAGATCTCTTGCCCTAGCGGCGTCCTCAAAGCGCATCTCTTTAGCAGCCAAACGCATCTCGGCCGCATACTCCTTGATTTTGGCCTCTAAATTGGCGATCTCCACCTTTTTCGGCCAGGGAACAGGCTCTCCTTCGGCCAGGCCAAAAGACTCCTCCAGAGATACGGGCTCTTCCCTCTTTGTACTGCGAGGAGTGATGTGGTGTTCTTCATTATAAGCTTGCTGGTGGGCACGGCGCGTCTGAGTAATGGCCACCGTGTTGACAATCGCCTTTGTTTGCCTATCGGCGTAAAGGATGACTCGCCCGCGCACATTACGCGCGGCCCTGCCACAGGTTTGGATCAGGGCCGTTTCAGAACGCAAGAACCCCTCTTTATCCGCATCCAAAATAACTACGAGGGATACCTCTGGAAGGTCGAGCCCCTCTCTGAGCAGGTTGATCCCCACAAGAACATCAAACTCTCCCAAGCGGAGCGATTTGAGGATCTGGACCCGCTCTAACGTATCGATGTCGGAATGGAGATACTTTGCCTTGACCCCGATCTCATTTAAATACTTGGAGAGATCTTCCGAGAGTTTTTTCGTCAGTGTCGTCACTAAAACGCGACTTCCCCTTTGGGTCTCTTTCCGAATCTCATCGAGGCAGTCATCTACCTGACCCTTCGCAGGGCGTACTTCAATGAGGGGATCGAGCAGTCCTGTTGGTCGAATCACTTGCTGAACAATGTCCCCTTGAGCCTGCTCTATTTCCCAAGGACCGGGAGTCGCAGAGACATAAATAACCTGCCGAAATTTCTCATAAGTCTCTTCAAATTTCAGAGGGCGATTGTCGAATGCGGAAGGGAGCCGAAAGCCAAACTCCACAAGAGCCTGTTTACGAGAGCGATCTCCATTGTACATCGCATGGAGTTGCGGCAACGTTTGGTGAGACTCATCAATAAAAAAGAGGAACTCTTCCGGGAAATAATCGATCAGACAAGGAGGCGCCGCACCGGGAACCCTGCCACTCAAGTGGCGCGAGTAATTTTCAATTCCCTTGCAAAATCCGATCTCGCGGATCATCTCTAGATCGTAGTTCGTCCGCTCCTTGATCCGCTGCGCTTCGATGAGCCGATTTTCTTTTTCAAAATAGGCGATCCTCTCTTGGAGTTCCGCCCGAATCGTCCCCATCGCAGTATAACGGACACTTTCCGGGGTGACGTAGTGGGAGCCGGGGAAAATAGCTATTTTCTCCAATCTCTGCCGCACCTTGCCAGTGAGGGGATCGATCTCGCTGATCCGCTCGATCTCATCGCCAAAAAATTCGATCCGATAGGCCAAATCATCTTCATAGGCGGGCACCACCTCTAATACATCGCCCCGAGCACGAAAAGTGGCCCTCATCAGATCATAGTCACCGCGCTTGTAGTGCATTTCGACCAAATGAAGAAGGATATCGTCGCGCCGCACCTCTTGTTTGACCGCGAGATGAAGGACCATCTGACTATAGTACTCAGGAGTTCCCAAGCCATAGATGCAAGAAACAGACGAGACGATGATCACATCCGGCCGTTCGATGAGCGAACGGGTAGCGCTCAGGCGCATTTTTTCAATCCGCTCATTGATCGCCAAATCTTTTTCAATGTAGGTATCTGTCCTGGCGATGTAGGCTTCTGGCTGGTAATAGTCGTAATAAGAAACAAAATACTCGACCGCATTTTCAGGGAAAAAGTTCTTGAATTCCTGATAGAGCTGAGCTGCCAAAGTCTTGTTGTGCGCTAAGATCAGCGCTGGCTTTTGCGACCGATAGATCAGGTTCGCCATGGTAAAGGTCTTGCCAGACCCCGTGATCCCCAGAAGGACCTGCGCTTTTTTGCCCGCATGGACCCCCGCCGTGAGCCGTTCGATTGCCTCCGGTTGATCCCCCGTAGGCTTGAAATCGGCTTTTAACTCGAACCTCACTGGGGCCCTTTGAGTTTCGCTTCCTGGCGGACTTCCGCCCCCAAACGTCCCAACTCATACCCATCGAAATCGACAAACTTAAAAAACCTCTCAAAAGAGGGCAGAGCGACACTCACTTGGCGCGCCATTTCCTGAGCAATCAAACGGTAAGAAACATGCCCTGCCGCCTGAGAACGGAGTTCGCACATCCATTGCAAAGCCCGGAGATTGATCCGGAAATACCAGTGGATATTGTAAGCCATAGGAACCATGTACTGAGCCTCTTCCGGCAGTTCGGCCGCGACCGTATCATACGCCTTCTGAGCCAACTCCATCGCATCGCAATACTCTTTTTCCAAGTCCGTGCCCCGAATCTCAGGAGGCGTATAGTACCCCCAATTACAGGTCAGCGCCTGCCGCTCTTGCGTAAGCATGCGGTGACGCTGCAAATCGCGATAGACGCCAAAGTCAGCCGAAATTTCAAAGGTAAATTCCGCATGCTCCAAAGCCCGAGGAGATTTGTGGCGCCGATTTTCACGCGCAGCACACCCCGCTTCGAGCAGGCGAGCCAACTCCTCTTCTCCCAACTGACGGCAATAATTTTGTAATTCTAAGAGACTCCCCGAGGTGTAATTAAAAAGAAGCGCCCCGCCCACCTTGGCCACAGCGTCCTTGTCAAAAGCAATGAGCCGCACCCCCGGCTCCGCAAAGGGGGGAACATCCCGACCATGATGCTCAGAAAACTGCCGCAAATCGCTCCGCATCGTCTCATAAAATTGAGCAAACCCCTGATGATGCTTATGAGCAGGGTCAGCCCTACGGACGAATGAAGGGATCACTTTATGGAGCTCTTGATACGCGTTCTTGCCGATCTCCTGCATCTCAGCCAAATTTTGACAAGCCAGCTTCTGCAATAACGTTTCAAAAAACCGCCCATTGCCAAAGACCCCCATATTCGTCAAAGCACTCGCCGGCAACAGACCCCGCAAACAATCGAGCACTTTCGCTCTGAGCGCAGCCGTATAAGCCCCCTTGGAAATCGCCGGATCCTTAGGGAACCCCTGCTCAATCAAAGCCGTTAAAGGAGGAATCATCTTGCTATAAGTATTGAAAAGATGATTGCACGTATCGAGATACAGGTCCCGGTAGGCAGAGGTCATCAGGACCGGCTCTTGGTAAAAGAGATACTGCCCATTGACCTTTTGGTCAAAATAGATATAGCGCGTCGATTTTTCTAGAGGAGACCCCCCAATCCGGCTATCTTCAATCACCTTGGCCGCCAGCATAGAAATATTTTCTGCCGCAAGATGAGCGCCCCCCAATTCACCAATCGAGTCATCCCCATACCCATCCAAGATCCGGTCATAGAAATTCTGCGCCTTTTGGATCGCCACCATTTGGCCCTCCCCATCAGCCTGCTTCCCCGCGATCGCGGCAAAAGCGGTATCCTCATTGAGGATAAACTCCTTCAGCAATAAAGTGCGCAATCCAAGAGTGGACCTAGAGTAGCGAGAAAATAGAGCCCCCTTGATCACCTCCGGCAGGTTGCGCAAAGCG
>CAYHED010000021.1:0-13849 GCA_964355615.1 uncultured bacterium | reverse complement strand
TCTCGACTCGCTGGCAACCGAACAGTTCCCCGCAACGGCCTATGGCCTCCGCTACCAATATGGGATTTTTGAGCAAGAGATCTGGAATGGAGTCCAGGTCGAAAAGCCCGATTGTTGGCTCCTCAACAACGATCCTTGGGAAATCAGGCGCGATGCGTATGCCGCAAGCGTCCGCTTTGCCGGCACGCCGATAGAGGCGAAAAATAAACACGGCGATGAAGCAGATCTCCTCCAAGATGCAGAAGAAGTCCGTGCCCTCCCCTTCGATGTGCCCATTGTCGGCTTTTCTGAAACACCGAGCATGTCGGTCCTCACCTTGCGCCTCTGGTCGACCAAGGAATCTCCACGCAATTTTGAGTTGCAGCGCTACAATGCCGGACTCCTCGATCAGGCAGCGGAAAACACCTCCCTCACAGACGTCCTCTACCCCAATGAAAACAATGAGATGGGCAAGAGAATCCGCCTCAAGCAAGAATTTTTACTCGTCTCAGCCTCGCTGCAAGATATCATCCGACGGCAGCTGCGCAACTACGGCGATTTATCCCACTTTGCAGACAAAGTGCGGATCCAGATCAACGATACCCACCCGACTCTCATCATTGCAGAACTCGTCCGGACGTTGACCAAGAACTACAACTTTTCATGGGAAGAAGCGTGGGAGACGTGCCAAGCGTGCTGCAGTTACACCAACCACACCGTGCTCCGCGAAGGACTTGAAGAATGGAAAGAGACCCGAATCCAAAATCTCTTGCCCCGCCAGTACCGGATCATTCAAAAACTCAATCTTGAGTTTTGCAATAGCGTACGGACCCGTTTTCCAGGCGATGAGGACAAGGTGCGCCGCCTATCGATCATCGAAGGAGGGCAAGTCCGGATGGCCCATTTGGCCATCTTGGGATCCCACAAAGTCAATGGCGTAGCCGAGCTCCACACAGAGATCTTAAAGAACCAACTCTTTCCCGATTTTTATGACATGTTCCCCGAAAAATTCATCAATATCACCAACGGGATCACGCAGAGAAGATGGCTTCTCCACGCTAATCCCCGCTTGGCCGATTTTATCTCTCGCCGCATCGGCTCTCGATGGATCGTTGCATTTGAAGAGCTCAAAAAACTAGCCCCTTTTGCCAAAGACAAAGCCTCCCAAGAGGAATTTTTGGCGATCAAAAAGGAAAATAAAAAAAACCTCATCGAGTTCCTCAAAAAAGAAAATCCCCTTCGAGGCTCTGGAGGGAAAGTCATCTGCCCCCCCTGCCTACTCGGCACTGATAGCCTCTTTGATGTGCAGATCAAGCGATTCCACGAATACAAAAGACAGCTCATGGGAGCCCTCCACCTCATTTGGGTCTACCAGGAGCTCTTAGGCAATCCACAGGCGCGAACAGTGCCCCGCTTAAGCGTCTTCGGCGGGAAAGCCACTCCCGGCTATACCAAAGCCAAAGAAATCATCCAGCTCATCAATGCGGTTGCGCGCAAATTCCGCTCCCATCCAGAAATTTGCCATTTGCTCAGCATCGCCTTTGTCGAAAACTACAACGTCTCCAAAGCGGAAATCATCATCCCCGCAGCCGATCTGTCAGAGCAGATCTCCGCCGCCGGTTGGGAAGCCTCCGGAACGAGCAATATGAAACTTGCGATCAATGGCGCCTTGACGATTGGAACAGAAGATGGAGCCAATATCGAAATGAGCCGCGCCATTGGCAAAGAAGCTTGGCCCTTCCGCTTTGGCAACACGGCCGAGCAAAACCAGCAGCCCTACCGAGCTTGGGATATCTACTCCCAAGATGAAGCCCTCCGCAGAGCCGTAGATAGCCTTAAAGAAGGAACTTTTGCGGAAACACGCGAAGAGGCGGCTGTCTTCGAGCAGATCCACCAAGGACTGGTTGAAAATGATACATTCCGAGTCTTAAAAGATTTGCGCCCCTACTACGAAACCCAAAAAAGGGTAGAGGAGCTGTTCCTCCAGCCAAACCGGTGGGCCGAATTGGCCATCTTGAATATAGCCGGGATGGGAAGTTTTTCGACCGACGGCTCCATCCAGAAGTACGCAGGAGAGGTGTGGAACCTCCAACGGTGCCCCCCAGATGCTGCCATTTTAGAGCAAGTGCGGGAAGAGTATTCCGAGCACGACCGCTGCAAAATCAGGTAAAAAAACAAAAATAACCACAGAGACACAGATTCTCTCTAGTCTCTGTGGTTATTTTTTTTCCACTCTAGGTGGACAGATTCCACTTTTGGCGCAGCGATGCGAGCCTCTTTTTCTTCTGCAGTCGCTCCAACGCTCGGTCAAAACTGGATACGATCGAAGAGCCCTTCAGAGTAACAACGTGCAATCCCGAAGAGGTCAAAGGGGCCGAAACGATCTTCAGCACGCCCGCATACAGATCTGTAACATAGCGCGTCGCTGGCACATGATCCAATACAGCCACCTCAACTTCCCCCGTCACCACGGCATTGAGCAAGTCGGGCACAGACACAAAAGTACGTAAGACCAATGTCGGATATTTTTCCAATACGGTGCGGACAGGGTCCCCCGCGATGAACCCCACCAAAGAACCCTTCATCGTTTCGAGCGAGGGCGAAGCCTTTTGCGGCGCAATCAAGACAGGGCCTAAAGAGAGGATATTTTGCGAAAAGTCGTACTGCGCCGTATTGAAAATATAGGTCTCTAAAGAAGAGATGACGGCATCGAACTTCCCCGCCTTTAACCCCTCGTACAGCGCGCTGCCGCTAGCAGAGACCTTTTCAAAGGTGATCCCATTATAACCAGCCACTTCCAACAAAAGCTCGTCGACAAAGCCGTTCACATACGCCTGCTGAGGACCAAAATTGACCGGATACCACATCGGATCGACCGCAATGCGCACTGTTTTTCCCGAGCCACCACAACCAGAGAAAAAGAGGATCACGAGGAGGGTGAAAAAACGGCATAACTTCATGGGTACAGTATGTTCTGAAGAAGAATTGCTTGTCAATTCTCGGCGTACAAAACCCTCCCAATATTCAATAGCCAGCCAAAAGCACCTCAAAAAGGATAGATTTGGCTGGGAATTGATCGATATCCAGCCAAATCTAGTAAAAAAATCGACTTTTGGCTGGATATCGACCCATTCCCAGCCGTTACAACTTTTTTCTTAAATGTCACACTCCTGTAAAGTGGTGGGATGACCTATCTCCTGGTGAACTTTGGAGGACCCCGCGATCTCGAGGAGGTCTCCCCCTTTCTCGTGGCTCTCCTCTCCGATCCCGACGTGATCCGCACAAAGCTCCCCCGCTTTGCGCAAAACTGGCTTTTTGGGCGCATTGCCCGCAAGCGCGCCCTCAAAGTGCGCAAGGACTACGAAGAGATCGGCGGGAGATCTCCCATCTACTTTGATACCGAAGAGCTCGCCAAGACCCTACGCTCCAAACTCAGCGCCCCCGTCCTCACCTTTCATCGCTACTTGACAGCCACTCACGACGAAGCACTCCAACGCATCGAAGCTATCCAAGACCCAGAGATCCGGGTCATTCCCCTCTTCCCCCAGTTTTCCTACGCCACCACCGGGAGCATCGCCCGCCTCTTTGAAAAACGGCTCAAGCCCCAAACCGTTCGCAAGCTCCGCTGGATCAAATCGTACGCCGGGCACCCCGCCTTCATTCAAGCCTATACACGGCGCATTCGGGACTTCCTCGTCCAAAAACAGCTCCCTGAAGAAGAGACCACCCTCCTCTACTCGGCTCATGGAGTGCCCCTCTCCTTCATCGAAACGGGAGACCTTTATGAATCGGAGTGCCAGCTCTCTTTTCGTCAGATGCGAAAAGAGTTTGTCCGATCCCCCGCCCAGCTCGCGTACCAATCCAAATTCGGCCCCGAAGAGTGGCTCCGCCCCTATACCGATGAGCTCTGTCAACAGATCGAAGCCAAGCAGGTCGTCATTGTCCCGTTGAGTTTCACCTCTGACCACATCGAAACGCTCTTTGAAATCGAACAGCTCTACGTCACAGCGATCGCAGCGAGAGGGATCCCCACCTACCGCTGCCCCGCCCTCAACTTAGAGCCCTACTGGGTCGATGCTCTGGCCGAAATCGCCCAAGAGCACAATCTGGTGAGCAATGCGATGCTCATTCGAGCGAGGTGAGCCTTGAATTTTTCCAAGTATTCAGAAAAATGGAAAATTCTTTGTCTCGTTATATGTTCATTGGATGCAATGATACCTTCGCTTACAACGGCATTATCCGCCTGACTGGGCGTATAATCGACGACTACTTTATACATATCTTTCATTTAGGCGCCTCGGGCAAAAACCCACCCACTTGCATGTTCCACATACGGGCATAAAGCCCTTCTTTACTCATTAAAGTAGTGTGACTGCCCTCTTCGACGACTCTTCCCTGATCAAAGACCAAAATCCGATCCATGCGGGAAAGGGTCGATAGGCGGTGTGCAATGACTATTGTGGTCCGGTTCTCCATGAGCTTATCTAGGCTATCTTGGATGTATCTCTCTGTGACAGAGTCCAAAGAGGAGGTCGCCTCATCCAGAATGAGGATAGGAGCATTTACAAGGATCGCTCGAGCGATAGCGATTCTCTGCTTTTCTCCGCCGGAGAGCTTTGTCCCCCTTTCCCCAACTTTCGCCTCATATCCCCCAGGAATATTATGAATGAACTCCTCACAGTGAGCCAGTTTTGCTGCATGGACGATTTCTGTCTCCGTTGCTTCGGGTCTGCCGTAGGAGATGTTTTCTCGCAGAGTGCGGTGAAAGAGCACTGGATCTTGAGGAATCAGAGCAATTTGGCTCCGCAAAGAGTCTAGAGTGACGTCTGCTATTTCCTGGCCGTCGATCAGGATCTTACCTGATTGCAGTGGAAAAAAGCGGAGAATGAGGTTAATGAACGTAGATTTCCCCGCTCCTGTAAAGCCCACAAGCCCCACTTTCTCCCCGCCCCGAATATGAGCGCACTTGTTCTCAAAGAGCCTTTTCTCCCCATAATGGAACGACACATTCTCAAAGAGGATTTCTCCCGTTTGGATCTTTAGTTCTTTGGCATCGGGCTTATCTCCCATATCTTGGGGATCGAGCATCACCGAATAGGCCTGCTTTGCGTTGCCAAAGGATTGAAAAAGGAGAGGAAGCACCCGCCCAATCATCCACATGATCCCTGAGATATTCCAGATCGTGTTGAAGACTTGGATCGCCTGGCCTGTGGTAATTTTACCCATCAACCACAAATAGATGAGAGCGCCGTTGAGCAATAAGAAGTTCCCAACAAAGAAGAAAAAAGAGGTAAAACAGTTCATCTTCTCTGCGTACCATTTCGCCTGGACGTTTGTTCTCTCTTCGATATCTTGCCCAGCACTCAGGGCTTTTCGTTCGTATTTGAATCGATAGAAGAGGTTAACGGCGAAATTGTTGGTCAGGCTGTCGACGATTTTCCCGAGTAAAGAGCTGCGCACTTCTCCATGTCGATGTTCACGGACATCGATAGAGCGGGTAAACGTTAAAACCACTCCCAAGTGCACTATGATCCATGCGCCCAAAATACAGGCAAAAGTGGGATGTATAAACCAAAGAACAACGGTCCCAGCAATGCAAGCAATCAGCGCCGGCAGTATAGGCCAAAAAAGTTGCTGGACGATGAGCTCTGCCTGGGTTGTCATGTCTGTAATCTTATTGGCCAAACTCCCTGCAAACTTCTCATTGAAATAGCGAGGAGAGTGGTGCTGCACATGGTCGAACATCTCCATGCGGATATCCGCCTGCATTTTGGGAGTCGCTTTCCCAATCAGAAAGCCCATTGCGCGAGAGGCGATTTCTACAACGGTCACAAGGCAGATCGCTGTGATGATGGGTGGCTGCAAAGCATGCCATGCTGCCCATCGATCCCCATCAAACCGGGTGAAGATATCGACGACGAGGCTCAAGATATACGGCCAGATTAGGGCGTCGGTCGGCCAAGCCAAACTATCGAGCAGGCAAATGGCGAGAAACGTCCACTTTTGCTGGCGTATGAATTTCCAAAAGAACCCGATTAACTCTCTATAGGAGACTATTTTTTCCATTACAGCTCCCAGCATACGGCACCCCCTAATATTGTACCAACAAGGAATTGGTCTGATTTTTCGACATGAGAAAAACGCCGACTCGAGTCTCTGTGTACAAAAAGAAGCAAATCAAGGATACTCGTGAGCATATGCATGGAAAGACACTCATCTTAAAGCTCTTTGAAATCGGAGCGGTCCGCTTCGGTTCGTTCCCTTTGAAAAATGGGTCGACCTCCCCTATTTACATCGATCTGAAACTGATCTTCTCTCACCCAAAACTGTTTGTCGCCCTGGCTGAAGCGCTTCACGCCCAAGTAAAAAACAGCTCCTTTCAGCTTGTGTGTGGGGCTCCTTATACAGCGCTCCCCTTATCTACCGCCATCTCCATTCAGCACGCCATTCCGATGGTTCTGTTGCACAAGGACAAGAGCGAGTACCAGGCTCTGGAAGCGCGCCGCCCCAAACAGCTGTGCTTGGTGGTGGAAGATGTCATCTCCTCCGGGCAGAGCGTTTTACACACCATTGCCGCTCTTGAAAGGGAAGGGCTCTCTGTCGAGCACATCGGGGTCTTGATTGACCGCGAGCAGGGGGGACGCAAACGACTCGAGGGGCTCGGCTATCAGCTGCACGCTCTGTTCACAATCAGTGCCATTGTGGAGGCTCTTTTAGCGGAAGCTCTGATTGACCCTGTAACAGCTGCCACAGTTCTTGCTTTTCTAAAAGAATGAGACGGGCTCCCATCGTCATCGTCCTTCTCAACTGGAATGGGAAACGGGATACGATCCAGTGTCTCCGCTCTCTAGAACTCGTGCGAGGTCCCCACTTTCAACCAATCGTCGTGGACAACGGCTCGACCGATGGCTCGATCGAAGAGATCCGGGGGGCATTTCCCACTATCCCCATTTTCGCAATGGGGGCCAACCTCGGCTTTGCTGCGGGCAATAACTATGGGATCGAGTGGGCTCTTCGCAAACACGCCGAGTGGATTTTATTGCTCAATAACGACACCACGGTGGCCCCCGATGTGCTCACCGAATTTCTCGCAGCAGCTAAAGAGCGCCCCGAAGCCAAAATTCTCGGCGCCAAAATCTTGCGCATGAACGACCCCGAACGGATCGACCATCTCGGAGGAAAATGGCAACCGGAGCTGGGTGAATTTGTCTCCCTTGCCGCTGGAGAGGTCGACACCCCCTACTACGATATGGAGCCGGTCGATTATGTGTGCGGCGCGGCGATGTTCATCCACCGATCTGTCCCCGAAGCGATCGGTCTTTTAGAGCCCCGCTTCTTCCTCTTTTGGGAGGAGACCGATTATTGCTTCCGCGCCAAGCGGGAGGGTTTTGAGGTGTGGACGGCGCCCCGAGCGCGCGTGTGGCACAAGGTCTCTTCTTCTTTCAGTGGGGGGAAACCCCACATGCACTATTTTTGGTGGCGCAGCCGCCTGCTGTGGCTCTCTCGCAACTGCACGCGTCAAGAGCGGAAAGTGCTGTATAAAGCCGTTGTGCTTCCCGAACTGTGGAAAGCGGCGCGCCACTATTGCTTAAGAGGGCTCCAGAATTTTGTCACTCGCACCCAAGACCCGAAAAAAATCGAGCGGGTCCGCCGCCACAAAGCGGCTTGCATCGGCGCTCTCGATTATTTCCGCAAACGGTTCGGCAATTGCCCCTCGTGGCTCGTCCGGAAATAAACTTGAAAGACTTAAACGGTTCGTGGTATAAAAGATTCAGGGGTGTGTGTCCTATGAGACGATGTTTTTCTCTCTTCCTTATTTTGTTCCTAGCCGGTTGTCAAACCAACCAATCGATTGTCACAAATGTCGACGAAAGAGAGGCCAATGAAATTGTCGTCTACCTCGCCTCCAAAGGGATCGAAGCCCAAAAAGTAGTCGCTCCGGCAGCAGGAGTGGGCGCAACGGGTCCCTCTGACATGTTCAATATCAGCGTCTCTTCCGATAAAATGACCGAGTCGATGAGCGTCCTTAACCGCGCAGGATTGCCTCGCCGCAAGGGGACGAACCTCCTCACCCTTTTTGCTCCCCAAGGGCTCATGACCTCGACGCGCCAAGATGCGATCCGCTACCAAGCAGGACTCGCCGAGGAATTGAAGAGCACGATTCGGAAGATGGACGGAGTGATCGACGCCGATGTGCAGATCGCTACGCCCCCTTCTGAAGAAACGTTGCCTCCCGGCACTAAAGCTCCTAAAATGACCGCCGCTGTATTTGTAAAACATCAAGGGGTGCTCGATGATCCCAATAGCCACCTCGATGTTAAAATCAAACGCCTCCTCGCAGGGAGTATCAGCGGCCTCGAATACGATAACGTAGCTGTGATCTCCGATCGAGCTCGCATTGCCGATGTGTCCATAGGTGGACCTGGAGAGATGATTGGCGGCAAAGCAATGCCCCAAACGCACGTGAGCATCTGGGGACTCGTCATGACCCAAAGTTCGCTTGCCCGCTTCCGCTTCATCTTTTTCGTGTTCATCACGCTCCTGATTGTAGCCGCCGGTGCATTGGGCTGGCTGGTTTATAAATTCTATCCGAACCTTTTGCAAATGAAGTCAAAACGTGAGAAATCCGATTGAGCTTGTGCTCAAAGCCTTTTTAAGTCGTTGTCCCCCTGAAAAAAAGGCTGCTCTCACCCGTTTTTTGCCTGAAAAAGAGCGCGCAAGGCTCGAACAGCTCCCCTCTTTTTCGGGAGAGCCCTCTACAGAAGGGCACGTTCGCGTGATCGATCAGGTCCACTGGTCTTGGTTTTTACCGACACTCAAAGCGTACAGCCCCAAAGAACAAAAGCTCTTCCTCTCCGCCGTCAGTCCCCGCGCAGCCCGCAATTTAGGACACATCCTAAACAACACCCCCGCGACGGAAATCACCGAGACGGGCAAGGCCTTTTTACGCGGCCTCCTCGTGAGCAGTCTGATTGGACCGGAGGGCCGTTTGCTCCCCATCGATTACCTCCCCCCCTCCCGCTTCAAACCGCTCCTCCACTCTTCCAAAAAAGAGCTCACCGGCCGCATCGATCTCCTCGCACTGCACGATCTCAGCATGGAACTGCGGCAAATCGTCGAGACAAAGACACTGAAAAAACTCTATAGCTTTCTCACTCCAGCAGAAAAAAAACGGCTCCAGCAAATTTCTGAGCACCCCGATTCCTTTACGCTCCCTCGAATGGGGCTCGAGAGATGGGATGGAACCGAGGAGAGTTTTCGCCTCCTGCTCCATCGCAAAGGGTTGGCGCGGCTCGGCTTGGGGCTCTCTGGCCAAGATCCCGACCTGATCTGGTACATCTGCCACCAGCTCGATATCGGCCGAGGCAACCTGCTCTTTAAACTCTCTCATAAAGAAGTGAACGCCCCCATCGTAGAGGCAATCGCAAAACAAATTGAGGAAATTTTCCCATGAAACTTTTGGCTTTGATCCATCACGAGGTCCGCTTAGAACCCGGCCGAAAAATCCTCCCCGCAAAAGAATTCACCACTCTTCTCAAAGCAACTGAAGTGGTCAAAAAAGTAAAAAAAGAGGCCGAAGAAGAGGCCGCCCGCATCAAAGAAGAGGCTTTTCAGGAAGGGTTTCAAAAAGGGTTAGAAAAGTGGAACCACCAGTTAGCCCATATCAATGCAGAGCTTACCCACTTGAGGGAAGAGACCCAAAAACACATTCTCCCCTTAGCGCTGAAAGCGGCCCGAAAAATTTTGGGAGAGGAATTAAAGCTCCATCCCGACCGAATCGTCGACATTGTCCTCACCTCGCTCAAGCCGGTCACCCAGCACAAAAAAATTACGATCTACGTCAATAAAGACGATTTAGATATGATTGAAAAGAGCAAATCGAAGATCCGAAAAATCTTTGAACACCTCGAAGCCCTGTCGATCCAAGAGCGAGATGACATCGAACGAGGTGGGTGCATGATTGAAACCGAAGCAGGCATCATCAACGCGCAGCTAGAAAATCAGTGGCTCGCCCTGGAAGCCGCCTTTAAATCATTTGGTAAAAAGTAATGTTGAAATACATTTTCTGTTTTTTCTTGATGTGCACAGTCCCCCTGATGGCTCAGGAAGTAGCTTCCGAAGCCCCTTCCCTCGTCACTAAGCTCACCGTCTTAGCGGGCCTCTCGCTGCTCCCCTTTGCCGTCATGCTCCTCACTTCGTTCATGAAAATCGTGATCGTCCTCTCCCTCCTCCGCAACGCGCTGGGCTTACAACAAACCCCGCCCAATCAAGTATTGAACGGGATTGCCCTCCTCATGACTGTCTACGTGATGTTCCCCACCGGACTTGCGATGTACACCGCCTCCAAAGAGGCGATCCACACCAAGCCCCCCATCGAGATGTTTTCCGGAGAATCGGCCCTCTACGTCATCAACGTCATCGATAAAGGGAAAGAACCCCTCCGCTCCTTTTTAATGAAAAACACGAGCCCCCAACACGTTCGGAGCTTTTATAACCTCGCCTACCGCATCTTCCCTGAGCCTTATAAAACACAGCTCAAACAAAATGATTTCATCATCCTCGTCCCCTCCTTCATCACCAGCCAGCTGAAAACCGCCTTTGAGATCGGGGTCTTGATTTACCTCCCCTTCTTCGTGATCGACCTCGTCGTCTCCAATATTTTGCTTGCGATGGGGATGATGATGCTCTCCCCCTTGACCATTGCTTTGCCGATCAAGCTCCTCCTCCTCGTGATTGTCGATGGATGGACCGTTCTCGTGCAAGGCCTTGCAATGTCTTTTAAATAGAGGCCCATCCCATGTTCGCAAATGAAATTTCTCAACTCAGCTACCAGGCCCTCATCTTAATCCTCCTCCTCTCCGGACCCCCGATCATCATCAGCACTGTCCTCGGCCTCATCGTCGCCATTTTCCAAGCCGCAACCCAGATCCAAGAACAAACCCTCTCCTTTACCGTTAAACTCTTCGCCGTCGTCCTAACGATCATCGTCCTCGGCGGCTGGCTCAGCGGACAAGTCGTCCAATACACCAACACCATCTTCCAGACCATCACCCGCTGGAACGGCGGATGAACACCCTCCTCGCCACCGACGACTACGTCTCCCTCCTCCTCTCTCTCCCCCACCTCCAGCCCATGACCGTCCTCTCCATCTTCTTCCTAACCCTCGCCCGCATCCTCCCCATCCTGACCCTCTCCCCCTTCCTCGGAGCGAAAACCATCCCCATGACCATCCGGATGATGTTCGGCGTTGCCCTCGTCGCGATCTTCCTCCCCCAAAACCTCATGATCGCCCACCATGAAATCCCCTTTAGCATGCTCTACCTAGGCTACATCCTCAAAGAGCTTCTCATCGGAGCCATCCTCGGCTTCCTCTCCGCCGTCCCCTTCTACGTCGCCCAAATGGCAGGCGGCCTCATCGACCACCAACGCGGCGCCTCCTCCCTCCAAGTCAACGACCCCACCACCCAATCGCAAACCGGACCCATCGGCCTCGTCTACAACTACATGCTCATCGCCCTCTTTTTTTCCCTCGACGGCCCCTTCCTCTTTTTCCACGGCGTAGCGAGCGCCTACCAACTCATCCCCGTCGACGGAGCCATTAACCCCGCGCTATTTACCTTCCACACCAATTTTGGAAAACAGATCATCCAGCTCCTCCAACAGATGATGACCCTCGCAATCCAGCTCTCCGCCCCCGCCCTCATCGGCATCCTCCTCACCGACATGTTCCTCGGGATTGCCAACCGCCTCGCCCCCCAAGTACAAATCGTCTTCCTCGGCATCTCCGTCAAGTCGTGGGTCGGCATCGCCCTCCTCACCGCCGCCTGGGGCCTCATCGTCCAAACCATGGGTAGTGAGGCCATCGACTGGATCAAGGGCTTAAACCGCCTCATCGACCAAATCGGCCTCTCCTATATGCAGAAGTGAAAAAAACTAAGTCATTTACCCAGAACAAGATAAGAAAAACCATCATATCAAAATGTCATTCCTGTGATATGAAAAAGCACCCTATTTTCATATCACAGGATTGACATTTGTCATTCCTGTGATATAGAATCAGGGTTCAATTTTGTATCACAGGAATAGCCTTAAAGAATTTGAAGGACGGCTAAAATGAAGTTCGTAGGAAGGAAAAGGGAGCTCGAAGACTTAAATCTCCTGCTTAGGAAGAAATCTTCAAGTCTTGTGGTGATTAGAGGGCGAAGACGGGTTGGGAAGAGCCGTCTCATCACAGAATTTACTAAGAACAGGAAGAGTTGGGTGTTTGCCGGGCTCCCCCCGGTTCCTGGGATCACCAAACAAAGACAGCTCGATGCTTTTGCCGCCCAGGTATCCGAGAAGCTACAAATGCCCAAACTACAGGTGCATGATTGGAATGAACACTTTGGGTTTCTAGGAAAGCAATCGCAGGGACAGGAAATCGTGATTGTTCTGGACGAGATCTCCTGGATGGGTTCGGAAGATCCCGATTTTTTGGGGTATTTGAAAAATGCATGGGATCACCATTTTTCTGGGAATCCCCGGCTGATTCTCATTTTATGTGGATCTGTTTCTAGCTGGATAGAGGAAAATATTCTGAGTAGCACAGGGTTTGTGGGGCGAATTTCGATCGACATGGTGCTAGACGAGCTACCGATTGCCGAATGCAATGAGTTTTGGGGAGTACAAAAAGACAAAGTGAGTTCCTATGAAAAATTCAAAGTCTTAGCTGTGACAGGGGGAATCCCAAAATATCTTGAGGAAGTGCTCCCTGAGTACTCCGCCGAAGCCAATATTCAAAGACTATGTTTTCAATTGAAAGGGCTACTTTTTCGCGAATACGATCAGATATTTTCAGATCTTTTTTCTAAACGATCTCAGCTGTATAGCAACATCGTGAGCACCTTGTCTAAAAAGCCCTTGAGCCTCGCTGAAATTTGTAACCGTTTAGAGATCAAGAAAAGCGGAGCTACCTCCAAATATTTGCACAACCTGATTTTGTCTGGTTTTGTGTCCAAAGATGGCACTTGGAATTTGAAAAGCAAGAAGTTATCGCAACTTAAACAGTTTCGTCTTAAGGACAACTACCTCCGATTTTATCTGAAATACATTCAACCACATAAGGAAAAAATTGCCAAAGACCTCTTTGATTCAGATGCCTTTCTCAAAACTTCTGGGTGGGAGGCTATTATGGGCCTGCAATTTGAAAACTTGGTGGTGAACAACCTGAAGGGACTTTGCAAGCTCTTGCGCATTGAAACCCAAGACATCGTAATGGCCGGACCCTTTTTCCAGAGACCCACAATGAGACGTAGAGGATGCCAGATCGATCTTTTAATCCAAACATGCCATAACGTCCTTTATCTCTGCGAAATCAAATTTAGTATGGCCGAGGTCAAAAAACAGGTTGTAGAAGAGGTGGAAGAAAAAATAAAACGACTCTCATTTCCCCGCGGGTATTCTATTCGGCCGATTCTCATCCACGTGAATGGCGTCAGCCGAAGCGTTGTTGAGAGCGAGCAGTTCAGTCAAATTGTGGATTTCTCAGACTTTCTAACCACCTAAGTTATACCGCTCGTGATTCAAAAATTGGAGCTGCCGGCGTCGGGCAGCCACTGCTTTTGGGATCTGCTTGCATCGCCCAACCCTTTGGGCCTCCGCTTCTTTAAGCACCGGCTTCGCCTGACCCAAAATCAGGGCGCCTCCTTGGCAGCTCCTAATTTTTGAATCACTCCCGGTATAAGGCCAGTAGTATGAAAAAATACGTCTTCCACCCTTATAGCAAAATTTTCCCCGAGCTTTTTGATAGAGAAAAGAACAGAATCTTGTCTCAAGTAAGAACCTATCCAAGTAAAAAGCTTTCGTCGATTTTAGGGATTATTTTGGCCGC
>CAYHED010000020.1:0-14004 GCA_964355615.1 uncultured bacterium | reverse complement strand
GCAGCCGCAGGCGTGATGGCACTCAAGGGTGCAACGCAGGCGAAGACCACCCAGGGTACGCTGGGGACGGGGAAGGATCAGCTCGGAACTAAAAACCTGAAGCTGAAGCGCTCGCAGAGTCATTTGCTGCGCAATAAGTTGACCGATGCGCACGAATCGATGCAGGCGGCAGGCGCGCAGATCGGCGTCAATCGAGAAGGGCCCCAGCTCGGATCGGGACTCTCCGCGATCGACCGGTTCATCTCGTATGTCGACTCGGGCCAAGAGCAGATGACGGCGCTTCAGGGCAAGCTCCAAGAGATGGCGGCTCACCCAGAAAAGCTCAATGCTGCACAGATGCTGCTGGTGCAGGTGAAGATGTCCCAGGCTCAGCAGGCGATCGAGTACTCGTCCGCCCTCTTGGGCAAAGTGATCGATTCGATCAAGACGATCCTGAACACCCAACTGTAGAGGCGATAAATGGATCACTCTCCCTCTTTAGATAAGTTGATGAGTCATTTAGAAGATGTGGAGCTGACCACGGTTCACGGCCGGATCACGGAAGTGGTCGGGATGCTCATCCGAGCTGTCGTTCCGCAGGTCAAGATGGGAGAGGTGTGCCTCATCAAAAGGCAAGGGGAGCCGCTCGCAGCAGAGGTCGTTGGGTTCACCAAAGAAGAGGTCCTCCTCTCTCCTCTCGGCGATATGCAGGGGATCGGCCCTTCTTCTGAAGTCATTCCGCTCCGCATGCCGATGCACATCAAGGTGGGCAAGAATCTTCTCGGTCGGGTCCTCAATGGGTTGGGGCAGCCTCTAGACGAAGATGAAAAGGGGCCTCTTGTTTTAGAAGATACTGTCCCTGTAATGAATTCTCCTCCAGATCCTCTCAAGCGGAAGCTGATTGAAAAGCCGCTTGCGGTGGGCGTGCGGGCGATCGATGGGGTCCTCACTTGCGGTCGAGGGCAGCGGGTCGGTATTTTTGCTGCGGCCGGCGTGGGCAAGTCCACTCTGCTCGGGATGATCGCTCGCAATGCGGTAGCCGATGTGAATGTGATCTCGCTCATCGGCGAGCGGGGTCGTGAGGTAAGGGAGTTCCTCATCAATGACTTGGGTCCTGAGGGGATGAGCCGTTCGGTGATTATCGTATCGACTTCCGATCAGGCGGCGCAGATGCGGATCAACGCGGCTTATGTGGGGACTGCGATCGCCGAGTATTTCCGTGAGCAGGGCAAATCGGTCATCTTGATGATGGACTCGGTCACTCGCTTTGCGAGGGCACTCCGAGAAATTGGTCTAGCTGCGGGGGAACCTCCTGCGCGGGCGGGATACACTCCTTCCGTTTTTGCAACGCTGCCCCGTCTCTTGGAGCGCTCGGGCAATTCTGCAAAGGGGTCGATCACCGCCTTTTATACGATCTTGGTTGCGGGAGATGACCTCAATGAGCCGGTGGCCGATGAGACCCGCTCGATTTTGGATGGACACATCGTCCTTTCCAATGAACTGGCCAATAAGGGGCACTACCCCGCGATCGATGTATTGGCCTCGATCAGCCGTATTTTGACTCAAGTGACCGACCGCGCCCATCTCGACTTGATTACGAAGTTGCGCGATGTGCTGGCCAATTTCAAGAAAAACGAATTGCTGATCCGGATCGGAGAGTATAAGCCGGGATCGGATAAAAATGCCGACTTTGCGCTGAAATACATCGACAAAGTGAACCATTTTCTCAAGCAACAAGTTGCGGAGAAGTGCACCTTCGAGGAGACGATGCGTCAGCTCAAGGTCCTCTTCACATGACCTCTCCGCTCAATTACCCTCTCGAACAGCTCATGACCATCAAGAAAACTCGCTTCGATCAGGCGGTCAAAACGCTGGAGGAAAAAAAGGCGATTTTAGAAAAGGCCTATGAGAAACTCTACGATCTGACGCAAGAGAAAAACCGCGTTTTAGAGCACAAGACGGCCAAATTGACGCAGCTGCGAGAGGCGCTCGATACGAGCATGGCATCCGACAAGATCCAGCAGATGAAATTGTATCTGAAAACAGTGGACGAGGATCTGGCGCTCAAACAAAGAAAGGTCGACGATCAACAAAAAGTGGTCGATACGGCGCAAAAACAGGTCGATCTGGCAACGGATGATCTGTTTCAAAAGAAAAAAGATTTAGAAAAGCTCGAAATCCACAAGCGGGAATGGGAAAAAGAGGTTCGCTACTGGACGGAGCAAAAAGAAGCTATCGAACATGATGATCAAAGCTCGTCGGCCCACACAGTGCGGAAAAAAGAAACCAAGAAGAGGGAATCATGAGTCCAGATCGAACACCTCCAATTGAACCGGGCGGCGCAAAACATGTCAACTCCAACACAAAGGCGGAGCGAGAGGCCAAGCAAAAGGTCGAAAAAGTGCGCGAGGTCGATCCCGATGAACAGACCAAGCAGCAAAGGCGGGATAAATTCCAGTCTTTCTTAAATACTCCTGACAAGGAAAACTCTGCTCGTGCGCCTAGCCCTTTTGAAACCGATTTTTATAACAATAATCCTACTGAGCGCAGTCGCCGTCCGATCGATAAGATGAAGGACACCCAGATCCCCAATCCGACCAATACCCCGCCGCCGAACCTCTCTCAACCTCTTCCGACAAAAGAGATAAAGCACAAAGACGAAGAGGCGCTTCCCCATTCGCAGACATTCTGGGTTAAAACAGATCTTCCTCCTGACCGGCCTCTCTCTTCCCCGACGTATAAAGAAAAAGTGTCTGTTAAAGAAAACGTGCCTGTGACAAAACCCACTGAGAAAGAGAAGGGGGAAGCGATTGTGGCTTTGCCGGGAGCTCCTTTGGAAAAAATCGCAGCTCCTATCTCTCTTCCTAAGAAGGAGGAAGAAAAAGAGGGTAAGAAGGTTAAGAAAGAGACCGAGAGCGCGCTCCCCTCTTCTCTGCCCGCCGTTGCTTCCAAAGAGGGGCGAGGGGGACACAAGGATCAGGGCAAACAGAGCCAAAAAGTCTTTCAGCTCGACCCTTCTCTTTTGTCTCGTGCGCCTCGCGAAATTCAACACACAGCGCAGGTGGCAACCCAGCAGGCCTCTAGCTATTTAAACCCCGACACGGCTTCCCTCTTCTATCAAATGGTGGGGACGATCTATCTTTCCTTGCCGCCAGGTTCTGGGATCAATCAAACGGTGATTGTGCTCAATCAGGCGGCTTTCGCCAATTCTAAATTTTTTGGGGCCACAATAACTATTGAAAAATATGCGACGGCACCCGATGCTTTAAATATCCGATTAACTGGAACGAATCAGGCAGTGGTGGCATTTCGTGAAAATATCCCCAATTTAATGAATGCCTTCCAAAATAGTAAAATGCCCTTCAAAGTCAATCGGATCGATACAGAATTTACCACTGAACGCCCTCTCTTTCATCGAAAGGGAGACAAGGGACGAAGTGAGTTGAACGGTGGAATGGGAGAGAATCAAAAATGAGTTTTCCCTTAGCTCGCAAGATCAAAGCTGAATTGAAAGAGCTCGATGAGGTCCCTCTATTTGGGAACGCCCCTTCTTTTGACTGGGCCCGTTTTTCCTCTTTGCTGGCCTCCCATTTTGGTTTATCCGCTATCTCTGTGAAACCGGAAGGAAGTGGCTGGGGAGAGGTCGATACGGGCTCTTCGCTCGTAATGGCTTTTTCTATAGCGCCTATTCAGGGGCACCTCTTTTGGGCGATGGCGCGCGAGGATATCGCTCGCTTGACCTCTTGGATGCTGACTGGAAAATCGAAGAGCCGTAAGGCGACGGCAGAGCTATTACAAGAGGGGTTTTATCGCTACTTGGTGCTAGAGGCGCTCGACTGCCTGCAAGGAATCGTCCCGCTCGACTCTCTCACTTTGCAGATGAAGGAGGCGGTAGAGCTCCCCTCCGAACCTCTGTTTTGCATCGACGTAGAGGTCTCTTTTGACGATAAAACATGCTGGGGCAAGCTGCTGATCCCCTCTTCTTTTCGCCACTCTTGGGTGAGCCATTTTTCTCGCCTTGAAAGAGAGTCGATCTCCCCTGCCATGGCCCGCGCCACAGAGGTGGTGGTCGGAATTGAGACAGGTTCTGTCGTCCTTTTCCAAGAGGAGTGGGCGTCGATTGAACCGGGCGATTTCGTCCTCTTAGACAAGCACGGGAGAGCGCAGTTGACTTTGGGCGAGACGCCCCTTTTCCAAGTCAAGATCCACCCCGACCAGATTGAACTGAGCGAGTACGCGTTTACCCTAGAGGCCCCTATGAAAAAACCATCTGAAGATGAAGTCAAGTCGATCAAGGAATTACCGATTACCGTTGTCGCGGAAGTGGCAAGGCTCCGCATCAGTCTCGAAAAACTGATGCAGCTACAACCTGGCAATATGCTGGACTTGAAGGTACTCCCCGGTCAGGGCGTATCGCTCACCGTGAATGGACAATGCGTGGGGAGAGCGGAGCTCATTGAATTGGGCGATGCTTTTGGCCTTAGGATTTTAGAACTTGGTTCATGAGTGGGGAAAAAATTAACCACAGAGACACAGAGGAGAGAAGAGGTAGCACAGAGGTGAGAGTTTCCTTTTTGCGAGAGCAAAAAGGAAAAGAGAATGGACGCTCTTCCTACTTGCCGCGTTTCGCGGCAGGAATTTTTCACCTCTGTGCTACCTCCTCTCTCCTCTGTGTCTCTGTGGTTCATTTTTTTTACGCCGAAAACGGGAATGGGCCTCATGAGTGATTTTCACAAACAGCTCACCATCCCCGAAGAACACTCGCGCCCTCCCCCCATGCCGCAGAAAATCGGCCCTTACAAAATCGAGAGTCTCTTTAGCAAGGGGGGGATGAGTCTCCTTTACTTCGGCGTCCATCCGGGGAGCAACTTGCCGATCATTGTCAAAGTGCTCCTCCCCAAATACCTCAAACACAAAGAGATGGTCGGCCGGTTTCTGAAAGAGGCCCAGATCATCGCCATGACGGATCACCCCAACATCGTCAAACTCTACGGTCAGGGGCAATGGGAAAAGGGGCTCTACATTGCGATGGAATTCATCCGGGGCATTTCGCTGCGCCAGTTCATCCAACAAAAGTCGCTGTCGCAAAAGAGGGCACTCGAAATCATTTTGCAGGTGGCCTACGCTCTTTGCCATCTCCACACGCATGGGGTCGTCCACCGCGATCTCAAACCGGAAAACATCCTGATCACCGAAACGGGCGAGATCAAGGTGATCGACTTTGGAATTGCTCAGTTGCAAGGAGAGGCGGGGTCTGAACGGATCACCAAAACGCGTCGCGTAATGGGGACGCCTGTCTATATGAGTCCCGAGCAAAAAGAAAATCCGCTCCATGTCACGTATGCCTCCGATATCTACTCTTTGGGGATCATCGCCTATGAACTGCTGCTGGGGCGCCTGAGTCATGGGGTAATCCATCTGGCCCTTTTGCCAAAAGCCCTGTCTAAAATCATCGATAAGGCGCTGCAGACCGATCCTCAAGATCGGTACCAAGATATCGTCGATTTCATCACTGATATCTCTCAGATCATCAAAACGGGGCTCCGGGGCTCGGAAGAGGTGCAAGAGGAGATGTCGGAAGAGGTGTTGGGCTTGATCGAGCACACCCGATCGATTTTACTCCCTAAAACGGGGCCTCATTGGCCGCAAGTGGACATCGGACTTGCGATCAGTCCTGGACAGGTGCTCAGCGGCCTTTATATCGACTTTTTTTCTTTGTCTCAAAATCGGCTGGCTATCGTGGTGGCTGAACCCAACCGGTCGGGAGTAGCAGCTCTCTTACACGCTTCTGTGCTCCGAGGAATGGTCCGGATGGCGCTCGATTTTTTTTCTAAAAATGGAAAGCAGACAACTGCACAAATGCTCCAAGCTTTGGGACGCACATTGAGCGAAGATCCGATGCGGGAGGCGTTTAGTTTTAATTTTATCCTCCTGAGTCCGGAACAAGATCAACTCCTTTTTATCTCTTGTAAATCGGGGAATTTATGGCACGTGCCTGAAGAGGGTCAAAAAATCAGAATCCTTGCGACGCCGAATCCAGCGCTGGGTGCCGATGCGAGTGGCTCTTTATTGGAAACAGGGGATAATTGGCGCGTGGGCGATACGTTGATTTTTTATTCGGGAGAGGCCTCAGAAGAAAATACCACGGAGTGGATTGGGGAGCATCAACTTTTGGCGCCTCAAGCGCAAGCGGAACGGGTGCTCTACCACTTAATTGACAAGCGGCGCGCTCCTGGGCGAACATCAACTGTTATTTCTATCCGGAGAATGTTTTGATTTTTTTTGTTCAGACCGATACACTTGAGAACGGGTAGGTAAAGATGCATTGGTCTCGTGCTGCTCTTCTCTTGAGCGTTTTTCTATCAGTAGCTCCCGTCTATGCGCAAGAAATTCCTGCAGCAGCTGATAGCTACACAATCAATTACAAAACAATTTCAATTATCGAGTACTTGCAATTCGCAAGTAAGATCTGCAAGACTAATTTCATTTATGACGAAACCGATCTCAACTTTACAATGACCGTGGTCTCTGATGAGCCGATGACGCCCAAGACGGTGATGGCCACTTTGATTCAGGTGCTCCGCATTCATGGTCTGACTCTCCTCGAACAGGGGAACAATTTGGTCATTCACAAATCGCAAGATGTCAAACAGATCGCGAAATTCGTGACAGAGGGGGGCATGGAGGGCAATTCTCCGATTGTGACCCGTCTGTTTCGGACCAAAACAGTCAAGCCCGATTCCCTCGCGGCCATCATCCGGCCCATGATTTCATCGAGTGCGATTTTAGAAACTTCTCCCGAAACGCACCATTTGATCTTGACCGACATCACTGTGAATGTCGATAAAGTGGCCACGCTGATTGAAAATCTCGTCTCCCCCATCTCTAATTTTTCGATCAAGAGCTATGAAGTCTTGTACCATAGCCCAGAGCAGCTCGCGATCCTCGCCAACCAGATGATGATCCCACTCACGCAGGGACATCCCTTCATGTTGGTCCCCCAAGATTTGACCCACTCCATCTTCATCGTCTCCTCTCCTGATCTCGCGGACCAGGCGATGACTGTTTTGAGAACCCTCGATACTCCTGTAAAAAAAGAGGTCCTCGCTGAACAAAGATCGAAGGATCAGGAATTTTTTATTTACAAAGTCCAAAGCTCTTCCGGCGAAGCGTTGCTCAAAAGTTTGCAAACGGTCGTAGCGGGGTTTGATCAAAAAGGGGTCACCCAAACCGACCTAATGCAGACCGTTGAAACGGCTCGTTGGATCCCTGACTCCCATTCGATTGTTTTTATCGGATCGGGCGCTTCTCTATCCAAGATCAAAGAAATTCTCCCTTCCATCGATACCCCATCGAGTACAGCGGGTCTCTTCGTCTATACTCCCCAAAATCGGTCTGCTAAGGAAATCGAGGCCTCCATCCTCGAAATGATCCACATGCTCAAAAATAGTCAGAGGATCGATTCCAAAGTGCTCGCGACCCTCGAGAGCGTGAAGGTCAACCCGGTCACAGGCACGCTCATCTTCTCGGGAGACGGCAGCTCTTTTCCCCAAGTCAAAGAACTCCTCTCTTCTGTGGACATCGGAGGGGACGTCTCCTTTTCCAACACCCAGTTTTACATCTACAAACCCGTTCACCTCTCTGGAGAACAGCTCTCCAAGTCGCTGAAAGACGTGACGGCCCACCTAGAATCCGACAAACTGGCCGATCCTAGCTTTTTGCACGCCTTGGAGAGTATGAAATGGGTGAAATCGACCTCTTCGCTGATTTTTACGGGCGATAGCTCTTCGCTCAAAAAAGTAGAAGGGCTCATCGCTACGGTCGATATTCCCTCGAATGCCGATCGGCAGTACTACGTCTATAAACTCCAGTACGCGACAGGCGATCAGATCGAAGATGACCTAGACAGCTTGGCCAAAGGGCTCAAATCGTCCGATGCAAAAGATGCTCAAATCCTCAAAGTCATCGACCGGATGCGCTATGTGAAAGAGACCAATTCGCTCGTCTTGACAGGAGATGCCAAGGCCATTGAGGAAGTCAAAGCGCTGATTGTTCAGTATGACCACCCCCGTAGTGAAAAGCCAAAGAGCCATTTCTTCATGTACAAGCCGCAAAACATAGAAGCTGCTCAGATTGAGAAATCGCTGCGCGATATCGGATCGAACTTGCGTAAATCGGAACTAGCCGACCCGCAACTGCTCCAGGCGATCGATGGAATGAAGTATGTAGACTCGACCCATTCAATTGTCTTTACAGGCGCTCCAGAAGCCTTGGACAAGATCAAAGCGCTCCTCGTCGATATCGACATCCCCACGGAAAGACACGCGCCCATCCAGAAAGTCGGCAAAAGCACCTATCTCCTCTACAAACTGAAAAGCGCCAACGGCGCCCAAGTGATCACCTCGCTCCGAGCGATTGCCTCCGATCTGAAAAAATCGGGCGCTCAAGATAAAGAATTCATCGCGACCCTCAGCAGCATGAAGTATGTTAAAGAGACCAATTCAATCATGTTCACCGGGCCCGAAGAATCGCTCCTCAAAGTGCAAGCGCTGGTAGAAAAATTCGATGTGTCGAGCCTGGCCACCCCCTCTGCTCCTGTTGGCCCTGTTGGCCCTATCATCGGAACCGCCTCTAACTTCTTTGTCTACAAGCCCCAGTCACTCCCTGGTCCTGAGATTGAAAAGACCATGTTCGAATTTGCAGACAACCTCAGAATGAGCGGCCTGTCCGACCCCGAGCTATTCAACGCGATCCAATCGATGCGCTGGGTGGACAAAACACAAACCCTCGTCTTTACCGGTACCCCCAAAGCCCTCGACCAAGTCAAAGAACTCCTCCTTACCTTCGATCTCCCCAGCGGCTTGGATACGCCAACACTCGGACAACCCATCCAGTCGATCGATAATACCAGCTTCCTCGTCTACAAGCTCCAATTCCACAAAGGAGACGAGATCCAAGGCGCCCTCAAACAGATTGCGAAAGATATCGCCGGCTCGAACGCCTCGGTCAGCCAAAACCTCCTTAACGCCATCAACTCCATCCAGTGGCTCCAAGTGACCAATTCCCTCCTCTTCTCCGGCGACCAAGAGACGCTTACCCGATTGAAAGAGCTCGTGAAGAATTTGGACGTCCCCTTAAAGCAAGTGTTCATTGAGGTCTTGGTGCTCCAAACCTCCCTCTCCAACGGACTTACATTTGGCCTTGAATGGGGAGCCAACTACAAGTACAAGAACAAGTTCTCCGGCAATACCTACAACACAGTGGGAGTGCCACAAACGGTCAATAACACATCCTCTGTCACCAATGACCTCTTCACGGAGAATTTAAGTAAAATCACCAGTACGGTTACCCCCACCCCTCAAATGATCCCCCCTCCCATCGGCACCTTTGACTTAGGAGTGATCGGCGAGATCATTAAACACAATGGGCAGAGCTATCTCTCTCTCGGGTCCCTCCTCACAGCAGTACAAACCGATACAGAGACCTCCATTGTGATGATGCCCAAAATCATCACCCAAGACGGAAAAACTTCCACCCTCTTTTCCGGATCGAACATCCCCTTTGCTGGCTCCTTTGTCAATAACACAGGGAGCAATGCGACGGTCCTCACCTCTAACATTGAATACCGAGATATTGGGTTCAACCTGACCATCACCCCCGTACTGGGGAATTCGGACATCATTACGCTAGACATTGCCCTCGACAGTTCCCAAGTAATCGGCGACGTTTCCGGAGCGCAAATTTCTAATAGCCAAGGCAACCAGTCAGTCAACGGGATCTCCACGACGAAAACTACCCTGGCGACTACGGTGCACATTCCCAATAACCACTTCTTGATCTTGAGCGGAATGGTCAACGACTCTGACATCAAAACCAAGCAAGGAATCCCCTGTTTGGGCGGACTGCCCGGCGTAGGAGCCCTCTTTTCCACCTCCGCTGACAGCATCTCGAATAACAACGTCGTCATCTTTATCCGTCCGCGCCTGATCAACTCCCTCGAAGACATGCGCGACATCACCTCCGAGCAAGAAGGGTCGTTCCGCGACCTGACCGGCACCCCCTTCCTCCAACATCAATTCGATGAGGGAATGGAATTGATCAAAACCATCGATGATGAGTAACTAGCTGAGCCTAAGCTACTTAAGAAAAAACACTAACAGATAAATTGCACACTAACATTCCGTATGTTAGTATGCACATAAAGAGTTAGTGACAAATGGAACTGATCGAGGCTTGTAAAATTCATCTCAGCGAGGTGTTGGGACTGCAGATGGAAGCGAAACCCTGGAAAGGGGCAATGAAGCTCCCTAACTTTCTCGGGAGAACATACGATTTTTATCTCATTTCTATACTTGGAACCCCCTATGTTGTGGCGATTGCTAAGGAAAAGATTTCTCCCGCCATTGTAGAGAAGCATTTAAAGATGGTTAGAGAACAGGGAGTGGGGTGCATTTATGTGTGCGGGACTATTTCTTCTTATCATCGTAGACGGCTCATTGAACGCCGAATTCCCTTTGTAGTTCCTGGAAATCAGGTCTATTTACCTGATTTGGGGATTGACTTACGCGAACACTTTCACGAGAATTACACTAGTTCTAAGCCCTTAAGTCCCTCTACCCAATTGGTCATCCTCTACGCGCTGCTCCATCCCCAGAAGAAAAAATACATTCCCTCAGAATTGGCGAGCGAGCTTGGCTGTTCAGCGATGACAATGACACGTGCATTTAAAGAGCTAAAGGCCCGGGAGCTTGCTGTGGTCGAGGAAAGAGGAAGAGAGTGCTGGCTCAATTTTAAAAAAACCGGACAAGCATTGTGGGAAGAGGCCAAACCGTTGTTGCGAGATCCAGTGAAAAAACGGGTCTGGGTACAGAAGAGTGGGGTGAGGGATATAGGGACTCGTTCTGGATTGTCAGCGCTTTCCGACGCGTCGATGTTAGCAGAGCCTCACATTCCTGTGAACGCAATGGGTGCTAAGGATTGGAAACGCTTAAGCCAGACAAAGACTATTTTAGAGATCCCTTCCGCAGATGAGGCCAATTTAGAATTGGAGATCTGGATGTATAGTCCAAATCTTTTTGCGAAAGGAGGCCTAGTCGATCCATTCTCGCTCTACTTAAGTCTAAGAGGAATGCGAGATGAGCGAGTAGAAGCAGCATTAGATCAACTGATGGAAAAAATCACATGGTGAAAGGGTTAGATCGTTTTACAGAACAATTTGCGCCGTTTGCGGAGCAGTATATGCTCATTGGAGGCACAGCATGCATGGTAGCCTTAAACAATGCAGGGCGCAATTTTCGGATGACCAAAGATATCGATATCGTCCTATCTATAGAGGCGTTAAATGGTCACTTTGTCAGAGCGTTTTGGCAATTTGTCAAGGATGGCGGGTACCAGAATCGACAAAAAAGTACGGGCAAAAACCTGTTCTACCGTTTTTATTCCCCCAAAGACCCCAGTTTCCCAGAGATGCTGGAGTTATTTTCGAGAAAGCCAGACACGATCCATTTAAGTGAGGGAGGACACCTTACGCCGATACCCGTCGACGAGGAAACTTCCAGCCTATCGGCTATCTTGCTCGATGCAAATTACTACCGCTTTATCCACGAAGGAAAACGGAACATAGGAGGATTGTCATTGGTCAGCCCTGACCATCTCATTCCGTTGAAAGCACGAGCTTGGGTCGATCTTTCGGAAAAACTCACCGCTGGAGCTGCTGTCGACAAGAAAAACATCCGCAAGCATAAAAATGATGTGATCCGATTGTATCAATTGCTTCCGATTCCTGGCTCTGTTGCCTTGCCGCCATCGATCAAAAAAGACATGCGGACCTTCATCGAGGGAATACAAAACGATCCTCATACCGATCTCAAAGACCTCGACGTGAAAGAAGTTTCGTTTGGAGAGATCCTGCGCAACCTCAAGCAAATCTACGGGCTGTAAGACTGGACTTTATTCTCTGACAACACCTAAACTCAAGGGCGATGAAAGCCTACCTCTATTTACTCTTGTTGCTTGCAACGGCCTGCTATCGAGTCCCCGACCGGATCGATCCCAGAGTCGACTACTGCCTACAAGATCGCCACTTCCAGCACCTTAAAGGAGCGTTCCCTCCTCTCAGTGCTTCGGAGCGATCGAGCGATTGGGGCAGAGAATACATCATCGGGCGCGTCTTTGCTGACCAGCTCGATCTGTACCGCGCCGTTTCCACATTCAAACGGGCTGAAATTCTCCTTCCGCCTGAGGACAAAGACCGAAAACTCGAAGTGCAGTACGATATTTTGCTCTGTTACTTCTTGGGCAACCGGTACGATGAAGCGGTCGACGCCTTTGAGAAAAGTGGCTTGGCCCACGTCGACAAGTCTTTTCCCGCCTATAATGACCTGATGGTCATCTTGTACGAATGCTACCGAGAAATGGACAACCCTGAAAAGCAGCAACGGGTCCTTGAGCTCATTCAAAAGACCTATCCAGATACGGGGGAAAAGCTCCAAATCTCACAAGCCATCCGGGAGGGAGATCTTCCGAAGATCTCCTCCTTTACAGAGCAGACCCCTCACCCCACCTACCTCGATGATCTTCTCGCTTCTTACCAAGCCAATAAGAAGTCGGTGGCCACAGCTCAGGGCTTAAACGCCCTCCTCCCCGGAGCTGGCTACCTCTATATTGGTCAGAAGAAATCGGCCATGACCGCTTTTTTACTCAACGGTCTATTCATCGTCGCCGCCTATGAGTTCTTTCACCACGGCCACACTGCTGCGGGGATCATCACAGCCAGCTTTGAGGCGGGCTGGTACTTCGGCGGCATTTACGGCGCCGGCGAAGAGGCCAAATACTACAATGAAAGAATTTACGAAAAACTCGCAGGAAACGTTCTCAACGAACAAAATCTCTTCCCTGTGTTAATGTTACAGTATGCGTTCTAGCGTACTGGCACTTCTCCTCTCGACATCCCTCTATGCAGTCTCCCCCGGTTACTATGAACCTTGGGGTAAAGATAGCGGCCTCCGAACACCTCCTCCCCAAAAAGAAGAGACGACCCCCTCCATTGCCACCCGCATCGCCGACCTCATCATCCGCTTCCACCAAGAAGTGATCTCTCCTGTCGACGGCCCCCGCAGCCACTTCCGCCCCACCTCATCGCGCTACATGCAGCTAGCGATGCAGCGCTACGGCTTTCTGAAGGGGTGGATTATGGGGTGTGACCGACTGCTCCGCGAAAATGACGAGAAGTGGGTCTACCGGATCATCGAGATGGACGGGCGCCTCTTCAAGTTCGACCCCGCAAAAGAAAATAAGTATCAGTAGGAATAATACCATTGCGCCTTTGCGTTGAAAACTCCGGCACATCAGTGGGTGTGGATAAGCTCTTGGGCGTGGAGGCAGGCTTTCCAGGTGGAAAACTGGGGGTTGCTCTCGTCTGTGAAGTAGAGGTTGTCAAACCCGATCTGTTTGACTAGGCCTGCGCGGTGGAAGACCTGCCACACCTCTTCGGTGAGACCACTGATCAGAAGGTGGCGGTTGGTGGAGTGGAGCACTTCATAGAGTTTGGAGATGGCCAAACACATCGATGCGTCCATGTGGTGAACGTTATTGAGGCGGAGCACAATCGCTTGGACGCTTTCATCTTCTGCGATCCCCATCAAAACTCCTTGGAGCAGGTCTGCTGCTGCAAAGTAGAGCTCCCCTGCGATTCCGATGATTCTGATTTTCCTGTGCATTCCCTCTTTAGGGCTCACGACCATCAGGCGCCCTTTCGCATTGAATGCGTACTCAACGAGATGGGGAATAGAGGACTTGTTCAAATAGCTGCCGATCGAGATAATAATTCCAATAAAGAACGCGAGATCGAGGCTAAAGATCAAACAAGAAGACAATGTAAGTAAAAAGACCCACGCATCTTCGCGGGTGGCTAAAAAGCAGAGTTTCACCTCTTTCCAATTGATGAAGGTGGGGACGATCGCAAGCATCAAGGCCGCGAGGGCCGCGAGCGGGATGAGCTTGACGAGGGGGCAACAAAAGAAAACG
>CAYHED010000019.1:0-14315 GCA_964355615.1 uncultured bacterium | reverse complement strand
GCTCCATTACCAGAGCCAAAAAGGGCGCAAACTCCAAATCCCCATCCTCCTCGGCAAAGCGATCAACGGCGATTGGGTCTTTTCCGACCTCGCGCGGATGCCCCACTGCCTCATTGCAGGCGCTACCGGCTCGGGAAAATCGGTCTGCGTCAACACCATCGTCATGTCGATCTTGCTCAATGCGCGCCCCGATGAGATCAAACTCCTCATGGTCGATCCGAAAAAAGTGGAGCTGAGCCAATATTCGCGCCTCCCCCACATGATCGCCCCCGTTATTACCGAGCCGCATGGCGCCTACTCAGCCCTCCAGTGGCTTGTCAAAGAGATGCAAGTGCGCTATGAGATCTTAAAACAACTCGGCCTCCGCAATATCAGCGCCTTCAATACACGCAAAGTCAATAAAGAGCTCGAAGCATCCCTCCATATGCCCATCCCCGAACAGATGCCGCTGATCGTCGCCATCATCGACGAATTTGCCGACCTGATGATGGCCTCTAGCGCCGATATTGAAACCCCCATCGCACGGATCGCCCAAATGGCGAGAGCCGTCGGTATCCATCTGATCTTAGCCACCCAGCGCCCATCGCGCGAAGTGATCACCGGAATCATCAAAGCGAACATCCCCACCCGCATCTCCTTCAAAGTAGCCAGCCGCGTCAACTCCCAAATCATCTTAGACGAGATCGGCGCAGAAAACCTCCTCGGCAACGGAGACCTCCTCTTTTTGCCCCCCGGCTCCTCCCAACTCGTCCGCGCCCAAGGAGCCTACATCAGCGATGAAGAAATCAATCGGATCGTCCAGTTCCTCTGCAAACAGGGAGCCCCCAATTACCTCATCCCCTCCTTTGACTCCTTCCGCGCCCTCGACCTCGGCGCAGACGACGACGGCCCCAAAGGAAAAGACCCCCTCTATGATCAGGCACTCACCACCGTACTCGGCAGCAAGAGCGCGTCCACCACCTTCCTACAGCGCAAACTGAAAATCGGCTACGCCCGAGCCGCTAGCCTGATGGATGAATTGGAAACCAACGGCGTCATCGGCCCTCAAGAAGGGGCCAAACCGCGCCGCGTCCTCGCCTCCCTACCAGGACAATCTGAAACAGATGAGGAGACAGGTGACGAAGAAGAAATACCTTAAGTTCTGGGGTACCCGAGGCTCTTGCTCAGTCAGCGGCCCCGAATATCTCCACTTCGGCGGCAACTCCTGCTCTTTGGAGATTTGCTATGACGATGCTCATGTGATTATCGACGCAGGGACCGGGATCCGCGCTCTAGGAGATACATTCGCAGGGATCACCCCTTTGAAAATCAATCTACTCCTCACCCACACCCACTGGGACCACATCATCGGATTCCCCTTCTTTGATCCAGTCTATTCAGCAGCAAGCCACTTAACGATCTGGGCCCCCGGTTCCGCCGGCCGCAGCTGCAAGCAACTCTTTAACGACCTCCTCGCCATTGAATTTTTCCCCGTCCACTTAGAAGAGGTCAAATCGACCCTTGAATTCAAAACCCTCCAACAAAAAACCCCCATCGCCTTTGGCCCCATCACCCTCGATTTCCACAGCACCAACCACCCCGGACTGGCCTATGGAGTCAAAATCACAACCCCCCACCAGACCATCGGATACATTACCGATAACGAGTTTTTGCAAGGCAACCATGGAGAGACTGCCGATGTGACAGAAGAACTCCTCGAGCCCCACCGCGGCCTCATCGATTTCTTCCAAGGCTGCGACATCCTCATCCACGAAGCGCAGTACACCCCCGAAGAGTACTTGGATAAGGTAGGCTGGGGCCACTCCTCCGCCCTCAATGCCGTGACATTGGTAAACCTCCTCAAGCCCAAACAGTGGGGCGTCATCCACCACGACCCCAAACACACGGACGCTGATCTCAAACAACTTTGCGAATGGACCAAAGAGAAATTGAGCGCGCTCCACCTAAAGATCCCCGTCGAATGGATCCCCGATGGTCACGTCATTGAACTGAAATAGTACGGTTCAAACTGGGCGCATTCCCGTTTTCTGGGGAAAAAAATACCACAGAGGCGAGGGAAGCCCCCCTCGCTCCCAGAAAAAAACAACAGGTTGTAATTTTCTCTTGGGGTGTGGGGCCTCCCCACCTCTGTGGTGTCTATCTCTGTGGTATTTTTTCTTACCCCCGAAAATGGGAATCCGCCCGTTCAGACTTGTCGCCTAAGCCAAGGTCAATGATGGAAAGGATAGAATGAGAAAATGATAAAAAAACCTTGCGGCTTTGCCGCATCGCCGCTTTGCGGCGAAAGAATATCTTTATCATTTTCTCATTCTATCCTTTCCATCGTTTTTTCTGTCGCACACCTAGCGCCGTTGAAATAAACCGGCCTGGAGACCTCATCTTGAAAAGCAATCGACACCTCTACATCGACCGCCTCCCTCGCCGTCTTCAAAGCCAATTCGCTCGAATTGCACTCGCTCGATAAATGGGCCAGATGAACATGCTTGAGCCGCGGATGCAACAGCGCTTTTAGCAACGCCGCACAGTCCTGATTGGACAAGTGCCCCTGTTTACTCAGCACCCGTTGCTTATAGACCATCGGCCGACCGCACGCGTGCACCATAGAAGGCTCGTGATTGGCCTCCAGATAGAGATAATCACACCCCTCCAACTGCTTGCGCACGAGAGAGGTCACATGGCCGATATCGGCGCAAAACCCCAGCTTCAAAGCCCCCGTCCGGATCGCAAACGCGACCGGATCGAGCGTATCGTGAGGAATGCTGAACGGCAGCACCTGTAAATCCCCAAACTCAAACGGCTCCCCCGTCGTAAAGATCTTGAAGCGAGGACGGACATGGAGCGCCGTGTGAATCCCCTTCGCCGTCTCCGCATTCGTCAGTACCGGCACGCCCAGCTCCTGCGCCAGCAAAGTGAGCCCCTTGATATGGTCGACATGCTCATGCGTGATCAAGATCGCCTCGATCGTATCGATCTCAACGCCGATCTCCAACAGCTTTTCTCGAGTGGCCTTGTAACTGAGCCCCGCATCGATGAGAATGCGCGTCTCTTTCGTCCCCACGTAGATGCAGTTACCCTTAGAGCCAGAAGCCAAAGGACAAAATCCAATCATGGAAGTAGAGTACCACTTGGAATATTTGGAGTGTACTCCTGTTTTATACCCCATTTTTTGGAGTACACTCCAAAAAATGGGGTATCAGTTCTTAAAAAACTCACTACCAGTCACTTATATTTTTAACTCGCGCGAAACCTGCATTTGTCGTTTTCACGCGAGCCTGGTTGACTTCTAAAGTCGCGTATGATATACATAAGCATATTATGAGCGACTTCGTTGGGAGAAAATTAGAGTTGGCGCGCCTAGAAGAGCTGTTTGGGCTCGGCCGCGCCTGTGTTGCAGTGGTTAAAGGGCGCAGGCGTATAGGGAAAAGTCGTGTCGTAGAAGAGTTCTCCAGGGGCAAAACGTTTCTTTCTTTTAGCGGCCTGGCCCCCGTTGAGGGCGTGACATCTCAAGATCAGCGAGATGCCTTTGCTAGGCAGCTAGCGGTACAGCAAAAGCTGCCCCTATTTACTTTTTCTGATTGGAGTGACGCGTTTACTTACTTGTCCACTTATCTAACAGATCAAAAAACGGTCATTTTGCTAGATGAAATCTCTTGGATGGCGCATGACGACCCGACGTTTGTTCCCAAGCTAAAAGTATGGTGGGATCTGGTCGTACAAGCATTCCCCCAGACTGTACTGGTATTTTGCGGATCTGTCTCCATTTGGATCGATGAAAACATCATCAATAGCACGGCCTTTTTTGGGCGCATTACTCTGCAACTTGAATTAAATGAATTATCCTTGCCAGAAAGCGCCATCCTATTGCAGCAGAAGGGGCATACTCGGTCACATTTAGATATTTTTAAAATCCTGTCGATTACCGGTGGCATTCCTTGGTATTTAGAGCAAATTCACCCGCAACAAAGCGTCGATGAAAATATCAAGAGGCTTTGTTTTGAAAAAAACGGAATGTTCGTCGAAGAATTTGACCGGATATTCCGCGATCTCTTTAAAACGCGCGGAAAAATTTATCAGGACATCATCGAGATTCTTGCGAAAAAAATGCAGGATTTAGACGACATTCGCAAGCAGGTCGGTTACTCCTCTAGCGGATCTTTAGGTCAATATCTCGAAGCCCTCCAAATCAGTGGGTACATCAGTAAGCACGATTCCTGGGCCTTGAAAACGGGACGCGCCGGAAAACAATCTCTCTATCGCATCAGCGACAATTACCTGCGCTTTTACTTAAAGTACATCGCGCCTAATTTAGCGAGAATCGAGAAGAACTCTTTTTCAGAGATGTCCCTCAGCAGTCTTCCTGGATGGGAAATCATGATGGGATTCCAACTAGAAAACCTGCTCTTGAAGAATCGGCATCTTGTTCTTAAAGCTCTGGGAATTCCCCCTCAAGATGTAGTGGCGGATAACCCCTACATTCAATACCCCACTACGCGCATAAAAGGTTGTCAAATCGACTATCTTGTCCAGACTCAATCGAATACCCTTTATGTTTGTGAGATTAAAATGCGCAAGGGCGAAATAGGAACGGAAGTGATTGAGGCGATGAAAGAAAAGTTGCGCAGGTTCTCCGTGCCGAAAGGATTTGGCGTCTGTCCCGTGCTGCTTCATTTGGGGCCCGCTTCAGATACCCTTCTCGATAGCCGATATTTCTACAAGATCATTGACATCGCCGATTTTCTAGACCTCTAAAATAAAAATGTCTTTGAGAAAATAATTTCATTCATTTAAAGAGAAAGATTGAGGTGATGTATGATAGGACAAGAAATTCTGCAAGAAATTGATTCGACGCTCGATCAGTTGATCCGCAATGCGGAGATCATTCAGAATGTCGATCTCAAAGAACTGTCTGAATCGGAAATGGACGGTTTTCAAAAGACACAAGATAGTCTCATTCAGCACCTGCTCCACATGGACCAGTTTCTCTCACAGAAAAAAGATGGCCTGAAAGTACCCGAGCCCAAATCGGCTGGCGCCACCATCCAACAAAAATTATTTCGCTTTGAAAGACTCAAAACTGCGTATCACAAAAGCATTAAGGAGATCCCCACCTGTAAAACGGCGATCCTCCTCAAAAGGCGCAATAAGCGGTTACTAGAAGTTGATCAGAGACCTTAAAGCAGCTTCGATATCGTGTGTCTGCGGGAGGACGGCGTCCTCTAAATCTTTGCAGTAGGGAACGGGGCAATCTTTGCCAGTCACTCGCACTACAGGCGCATCGAGGTAGAAAAAGCCCTCTTCCACAGCCCGCGCTGCCAGCTCGGCGCCAAAACCGCAGTTGCGGGGCGCTTCGTGAGCAATCAAGAGCTTGCCCGTCTTCTTTAACGAGGCAAGCACAGTGGCGAAATCGAGCGGAACGAGTGTTCTCAAATCGATGACTTCCACAGAAATCCCCTCTTTGGCAAGGGTATCTGCCACTTCCACCGCCATGAACACCGTCATTCCCCAACCGACCACTGTGGCATCCGTCCCTTCGCGCACAATCGCCGCTTTCCCGAAAGGGAGAAGCTCGTCTGCACCGGGTTCGGGGCGAGCGCAAAAGAGGCGTTGGCGATAGAGCGCTTTATGTTCCAAGAAGACCACCGGATTGGGATCTCGGATCGCTGTTTTAAGCAGCCGCTTTGCATCGGCCGCGTTGCTGGGGATAACGACCTTGAGTCCGGGGCAATGGCTCAAAAATGCCTCGATGCTCTGGGAGTGGTAGGGTCCTCCCTGAATGTATCCGCCGTAGGGCATCCGGATCACTGCAGGGCAGCTCCACTGTCCATTCGAGCGATAATGAATGCTCGCCATCTCATTGAATAGCTGGTTGACACCGGTCCAAAAGTAGTCGGCAAATTGGATCTCGGCTACCGGTTTGCAGGTGCCGCTCATCGAGAGGCCGACCGCAAGTCCGATGATGGTCGACTCAGCGAGCGGCGTATTGAAACATCTCTCTTTCCCAAAACGATCGGTGAGAGTGCGGGTAATGCCAAATACTCCCCCCTTTCCATGGGCCACATCTTGTCCAAAAACCACTACCGTCGGATCGCGCTCCATCTCTTCGGCCAGCGCGTGATTCAGCGCGTCCATCAATACAATCGACTCTGCTCCAGAGGCGCTTGGCGTCTCCGCTACTTCAAAGGGGGCAAAGACCTTGGTCGCCGCCTCTTCCCGCTTAGGGAAGGGCATCAGATCCGCTGCAAGGGCCGCTTGTTCAACCCGCTCAAAACAGTCTGTTTTGAGCTGCTCGAGTTCCCCTTGAGTGAGAACTTCTTGCTCCAACAACCACTTTTCAAAGCGGGGAATGGGGTCCAGTACGAGGTCCACTGCACAGGCGGCAGCATCTTTGTATTTTTTGGGGTCGTCGCTATTGCTGTGAGCGCTGATGCGAGGCACTTTAGCAATCACCACACTGGGACCCAAGCCCGAGCGGCCCTTCAAAACAGCTTGGTTGATAGCCCCTGTCGTCTCCGTATAATCGCACCCATCGACAGAAAAAACCGACAGATCGGCGTACCCGGAAATCATCTGAGCAATATTTCCTCCCGAAGTCTGCTCGTGCGCAGGAACAGAGATCGCCCAGCCGTTGTCTTGAATCACAAATACGATCGGCAGCTTGTGGATCGAAGAAAAATTGAGCGCTTCGTGAAAATCGCCTTGCGAAGTGGACCCATCGCCACCTGAGACATAAACGACTTCAGGGGCGCCTCGGAGTTGGATCGATTTGGCCATCCCGACCGCGTGCAAAAATTGAGAACCTACGCAGCTCGATTGACAAGGGAGCCGTAACTGGGGATCAGAAAAATGGTCCGGCATCATTCGCCCGCCCGAGTGATTCGGCGCTGCGCGGGCTAAAAAAACACCAAACAGCTCTTCTAAAGAGCACCCCAAACCCACAGCAAAGGAACGATCCCGATAATAGGGAAATCCCCAGTCCACCCCCGGCTTCAACGCCAAGGCGCTCAAGACCCCAATCATCTCATGGCCCATAACCGGCATATGAAACGTCCCCCCCTTATTTTGGCGGACGAGCTTCGACATCTTTTCATCCGTATAACGGACCAAATACATGCATTCTAAAGTTTTTAAAGCATGCTCTGTAATTAAGCTATCAGTCTGAGTAGTCATGGCCAATATAATAACAAAAGTGGAGTTATTTATCTTTCCTAGTCTTAATTTGAGTCACTTTCTTTACAGCAAAACGTTTACGTCTTTGACCTGCAAAGTCTTGAGGCTGCTCTTCTTTACGAGGACGACCCCGTTTTTTAGGCAACACATCCCCTGCGGCCAGCTCGATTTTGGGAGCCTCTGCTTCGGAGAGGACCTCCACCTCGCCATGGACCCGCGGTTTGAGGAACGGTTGGAAAGGTTTTGGAACCTTGTCCATACCAAACATTTTTTCAGCTCCCGCAAGACGATCAGACAGATGGCGCAGCGATTCAAGACGTTGAGAAAGAGCTTCGAGTTTTTCATCCACCTTGACACGCGGACTGCCCCTGAGAGAGGCGAGAAGATGCTCTTCTGTCTCGAATTTGGAAGAGAAGGTAACGGACGCAGCCGATGCGATATCGGGAGTGTAGAGAAAAATCCGGCAAGAAGCAGGCACATGAGAGTAGATATCGAGACTCATTTGAGGCTCCATCTCCACCTTGACTACCTGTTTGGGAGGCCGGCCCCTCTTAGGACGCGGATTGAGCGCCTCATTGGAATAGTACGTTTTTGCCTTTGTCAGAATCTGATCGCGCGCCTGGGAGACATCCTTAGGCACTTTAGAATCGAAGAGAGACCGCTTGACCTTCTCGATCAAGACCTTGGTTAGCTCCAAATCCTCTTCAAAAACAAATTGAATCTCCTGCTGACGAAGCCACTCAATGATCCGGATCCGAGAGCGCTCCTGATAGTAGAGCTGCCATTTTTCCAGTTCCGTCAAATGGTCGTAGATGAACTCAAGAAAATTTTCCCTTGCCTCTTTCGCAGAGATGAGGTCGATCAGCTTTTCCTTCGTATCGATATCGTAGACCTTTTCATGGATGAACCCCTCCATGAATTTCTTGATCTCGTAGAAGGTCATTTTGGGCAGCAGGCAGTAGCGAGGAGCGTGCTCTATGACCTCTTTTTCAAGAGCTTCGATCTCTTCAGTCCCCTTATCGAGGTCTGCGTAGAGGAGAAACCCCTCCACCTTATCGAGGTAAAAGTCTCTCTCATCGTCCGACTTAGCAAAGGCGTCCATGAGGCGGTGATAGCGGAGAATAATGGGGTTTTTGGCTTGAGGGTACTTCATCAGGTCCGATGGTACCAAAACCCAATTTAAATTAAAAGGGGACAAAAAACCTCAAGCCTTGCTTTTCTAGGAGAAATTTGACAGAATAAGCCCTTTAATGGCGGTGTCTATGACCAGAGAATTGAATGTGATTATAGAGCGAGACGAGGAGGGGTATTATGTTGCTTCGGTCCCCGAGCTGCGTGGCTGCCACACACAGGCAAGGACGTTGGGTACGGTAATGAAAAGAATCCGAGAAGCTATAGATCTGACCGTTACCCACAAGTCTTGTTCCTTCAGCCAAGGTAACAGGATGACGGCCGCAAGGCGGCTAAGGATAACGACGCGAGGCGCGCCTAATGATAAACAGGATGCAGGGATGCCCCGCACCCCAGACTCCGTCGGCCAAAGGACTGACGTCCTCTGGACTCCTTTTTGTTTTGGGGTGCGGGGCTTCCCTGCATCCTGCTCATCCTTAGCTGCGCTTCGCAGCGTCATCCTTAGCCACGTTTCGTGGCGTTATCCTGTAACTTGGCTGAAGCGCAAGACTTGTGGACAAGGATTAGCTTACTGAACCGGCCTTCTCTGCAAATAAACAGTAACATAACTAGCATGCTGTAGTACATTAACCAACAACTCATCCTGATCGTCAAGCTCTTGCACTTGCCCGCATTTCGTATAATCATAGGTAACACGTAAACGCTGCGCATCAAGGGGAATGCCCTCACTCTCCTTGATTTGTTCATTAAGAAAACGAATCGTATCTGTAGCAGAGTACTTGAAGACCCCAAGATCTCCTTTGAGCGCTGTTCTTACAAGTATTTGATGTTCCTGACTAGGCCGCTGAGTAAGCGCTCAAGTTTTGAGCATAATATTCCTCTAGGGAATAGAGCCCCTTCAACCCGTACCCTCCTAGATGAAGAATCAGCGTCGTGAGCAAGCGCGCCGTCCTCCCATTTCCGTCGTAGTAAGGGTGAATCGTGGCAAACTGATAATGCGCCACTGCGGCAACAATCGGAACCGGCATCTCTTGACTCCCCCCAACCCAATGCACTAACGCCCGCATCAGTTCGGGGACATCCTTCGCTTCTGGCGGCATGTAGATAATCGCCTTGGTGCGACTGTCCCGAATCACATTCTGCCCATCACGATACGGAGTCGCCCTTCCCACAGACATCACCCTTGCATGAATCGTCTTGACCGTGTTCTCAGTAATCACTTCTTGCGCCAAGCCCCACTCTTCTACCTGACGCAGCGCCGTATAGTACCCCCTGACCTCCCTCTCGTCCTCAGTAATCCACCAGTCTTTCTTCAACACCTCTGCAATCTCATCGGGCCGTAACCGGTTCCCCTCAATCCTCGTCGAGTAGTGTGTAGTATAGATCCTCGCCATCTCCCTCAACGAAGCCAACACGCTCGGAGTCAAAGGTAGATGCCCCACCCTCTCCCGGACCGTCTCGACCTGAAGCAAGCTCCGCATCATGAGTGGAGTAATTCTAAAATTTATCGGCATGTTACCAGCTATTTATTGACACACTACTATGCCGATAACCTGCCGACAAATCAACGGGTTTGCAAAGGGCCTCAAGGCCCTTTGCCGGGTTGCAGGGCAGAGCCCTGCCTCTCTCGTTGAATTTTCTTTATTTTTACCCAACCCACAGGTATACTCCCATACTTCACAGAGGTGCCTATGCTGGACATGAAACAACTGCGTGAAGAGACGGCTCTTTGCGAGAAGAAACTCCGAACGAAAGATCCCGAGATCTCCCTCACTCCCCTCCTCGCTCTCGACGAGCGAGTCCGCGCTCTCAAGACTGAGACAGAAGAGCTCAAGTCCAAGAGGAACTCCACCTCCAAGGAAATTGGCCTCCAGAAGCAAAAAGGGCTCGACATCTCCCCCGTCATGGCTGAGATGGCCGCCCTTGCAGAGACCATCGCCCTACGCGACCGGGAAAGGGCCGCCCTCGAGAAAGAACTCCTCGAAAAACTCTCCTCCCTACCCAACCTACCCATGGACGATATCCCCGTATCTCCGAGCCCCAAAGACAACGTCTGCATCAAAGAAGTCGGATCCAAGCCCCACTTTGACTTCCCCTTTAAAAACCACGTCGAGCTGAACGAAAAGCTCCACCTCTTCGACTTTGTCCGCGGAGCAAAAATCTCCGGCTCAGGCTGGCCTGTCTACAAAGGGATGGGCGCAAGACTCGAGTGGGCCCTGATCAATTACATGCTCGATGTCCACCGCAAAAACGGCTTTACCCAGATCATCCCTCCCCTTCTGGTGCGCCCCGAGACAATGTACGGCTCAGGCCAACTGCCTAAATTTGAAAAACAGCTCTTCCAGATCCGCGATGAAGACCATCACCTCTTCTTGATTCCCACTGCGGAAGTGGCGATCAATGGCCTCCACCTAGACGAGATCCTCCCTGCCGAAGAACTCCCCCTCAAATACACCGCCTACAGCCCCTGCTTCCGCAGAGAGGCGGGCGCAGCGGGCTCGCAAGAGCGAGGGCTCATCCGCACCCACCAGTTCAACAAGGTGGAGATGTTCTGTTTGACCCGTCCCGAAGAGAGCCCCCAAGTCTTTGAAGAGATGATGCAGAGCGCCGAAGAGATTCTCGAAGGGCTCGGCCTCCATTACCGCAATATGTTGCTCACGACGGGAGACATGTCGTTTGCCGCTGGAAAAACGGTCGATATCGAAGTATGGCTTCCAGGACAAAACCGGTACTACGAAGTCTCCTCCGTCTCCAACTGCACCGACTTCCAAGCGCGCAGATCGCAGACTCGCTACCGAGAGAAAAATGAAAAACCGCAGTTTGTCCACACACTCAACGGCTCTGGGCTCGCTACTTCCAGGCTCATGGTGGCTCTCTTGGAAAATAATCAACAAAAAGATGGCTCCGTGCTTGTGCCAAAAGTACTGCACAAGTATTTAGTAGAGGAAGTGGAGTACCTATGCCCGAAAGTGATTTCGTCCGTTTCCTAAAAAGTTCACCAACTGCCTATCACGCCGCTCGCGAGATCCGAGAGCGGCTCTCCTTTGCCGATCTTCATGAAAAAGATCGCTGGAAGCTAGAACCGGGAAAAAGTTATTGCGTGACCCGGGGAGATTCCCTCGTCGTCGCTTTCCGACTTCCTAAAAAAACGGCTGAAAAAGGTGTTCTTCTCGCCAGCCACCTCGACAGCCCCGCCCTCAAACTCAAACCCCATCCCGAAAGCTCCTCTCATGACATTGGCTTGCTTGGAACAGAAAATTACGGCGCTCCCCTCTTGCACACCTGGCTCGACCGAGATTTAAAAATTGCCGGCAGGGTCACACTGAAAAACGGCACCACCCAACTCGTCTCTTTGGACAAGTACCCTATTTCGATTCCCAGTTTGGCCATCCACCTCAACCGCGACGTGACAGAAAAAGGGCTCATCGTCCATAAGCAAGATCACCTCAAGATCCCCTTTACGCTGAAATTTCACGAACATGCTTTAGAAAAACAGATCGGGTTGGGACCTCTCTTGGGGACAGATCTCTTCTTGGTTTCTGCAGAAGAGCCAGCTCTTTTGGGCTTTGAGCAAGATCTATTGGCCGCCTACCGCCTCGATAACCTCTCCTCTGCCTATGCCTGCTTGGAGGCGATGAAAAACAGCAAAGTGTCAGAACACACCCTCCAGATGGCGATTTTCTGGGACCATGAAGAGATCGGCTCTACCAGCTATGTGGGAGCGGGTTCCCTCTTCATCGATCAGCTATTGGAACGGATCATCGGCAATCGGGAAGACCTCTTCCGCCTCAAAAGCCAATCGCTCTGCCTCTCTGTCGATGTAGGGCATGGATTTCATCCCAATTTTTCCGACAAATACGATCCCGCAAATAGCCCCGAAATGGGCAAGGGCGTCATGGTCAAATTCAACGCCAATCAAAAGTACGCCACCGACAGCCTCCACGCAGCGCACCTCATCCAGCTCGCCGAGAGTAAAAAGATCCCGATCCAAAAACAGGCCAATCGCTCCGATATTCCAACGGGCAGCACGGTGGGATCGATCATGGCGGCCAATGTGGGCATCCCCACCCTCGACATTGGGATTCCCTGCTGGGCGATGCACTCCATTCGGGAGACCGTTGCCCTCAAAGACATGGAGGCGCTCACCGCCCTGTTGGAGGCGAGCCTATGAACCACTTTAAGGGCAAGCACGCGCTCGACCATGTGATTGAAGCGCGCTTAAAAGGGAAAGAGGCCTCCCAAGAGACCCACGGCACCGAATTGCCCGGCCACTACAGCGCCGCTGCCGATGCCGCTAAAGACACCGCTCTCGTCCTCCTCGTCTTATGGACTTTGTTTCCTGAACCTTATGTCCTAAGTTGCTTTGCTGCCGCTTGGCTCATCTGGAAAGTCGGCCGCAGCGCCATTTTAGGCTGGTCGAGACTCGAGCGGCTCCACCGCGTGATCGAGGAAGAACGGTGGGAGATTGAACACCACCGTCCCCAAGAAAAAGAGGAACTCCGCGCCCTCTACGCCGCAAAAGGATTTACAGGCAAACTCCTCGACGAGGCAGTCTCTGTTCTCATGGCCGATGACAACCGCCTCCTGCAGGTCATGCTCACAGAAGAGCTCGGCCTCTCCCTCGAATCGTTTGAGCATCCCCTCAAGCAAGCTACCGGCGCCCTCATCGGCGTCATGGGCGCTGCCGCCATTGTTTCTGTCGGCGTCCTCCTCTTGCCCAACTGGGGCCCTCCCGCCTGCGCCGCCTTGGTCCTCGCCCTTTCCGCAGGAACCAGCGCGCAGCTCGAAAAAAACCAACCCCTTCCCGCGATTGTTTGGAACCTCGCCGTCGCCGCACTTGCATTCGGCGTAGCCCTTTTCCTCAAGCAGCTCGTATGACAAAACAGGAAATTAACCACAGAGGCTTTAGAGAGAAGGAGGTAGCACAGAGGATTAAGTTTCTTTTTTGCGAGAGCAAAAAAGAAAATACCTGTGCTTCCTCGGTGTCTCTGTGGTTCATTTTTCCCGACCCAAAAGCAAGGGCTGCCGGATGACGACGCCCTATCTCTTCGATGAGTTTTTCTCCTCCGGCAAAGAAGAGAGCATCAGCCCCTTCCTCACACACCGCTCGCGCAATTGGGGCCGCAACCTCTCCCTCAAAAGCTCTGCCAGCGCAGCCTGTCTCCTCACCTTCGCCTTTGCCCTCTCTTTTATCAACGCTCCCCTCTCTTCCCTTTGCCTCGCCTTCGTCTACTTTCTCGTCGGCGTCCCCGCTCTCATCGCCTCGCTGGAAGACTTGCGCAACCTCGAGATCAATATCGACGTCCTCATGACCACTTCTGCCTTTGTCGCCGTCGCCATCGACAGTAGTTTAGAGGGAGCGCTTTTATTAGTTCTTTTTGAACTCTCCCACGGCTTGGAAGAGAGCGTCTCCAACAAAGCCCACAGCGCTCTTCACAATCTCAACCACTTGAGCCCTAAATTTGCCCATGTCCTCGGGGAAGATGGAGCCCTCTTTGAAAAAGCGGTGCGAGAAATCGAGCTGAAAGAACACCTCCTCATCAAGAACGGCGAGATCGTCCCTCTCGATGGAAAAGTGATTCAAGGAACCTCGTCTGTCAACCTCGTTCACCTCACCGGAGAAAGTCTCCCCATCCCCAAAACCGTCGGAGATACCGTCGCCGCTGGAGCGCGCAATTTAGAGGCAGCTCTCCTTATCGAAGTGGAAAAAACCAGCGCCGACTCCACCCTCACGCGCATCATCCGGCTCATCAAAGAAGCCCAAGAGGCAAAACCCCGCCTCCAACGCTGGCTCGACCAGTTCAGCCAAAAATATGCCACTTGGATCATTGTCTTGACCTTTGTATTCGCTCTCTGCCTCCCCTGGATCTCCACGCTCTCTTATTTTGGGCCGGAAGGCTCTATTTACCGAGCCCTTGCCTTTCTCATCGCAGCCTCCCCTTGCGCCCTCATCATTGCAACCCCTACTGCCTATTTGAGCGCCATTAGCTCTTGCGCCAAAAAAGGGATCCTCCTCA
>CAYHED010000018.1:0-14400 GCA_964355615.1 uncultured bacterium | reverse complement strand
ACCGATCAGCGCAGAAGAGTGCAGAAGCGCAGAAGCGCAGAAAAAATCAAGAAAATGGTCATGGGTTAATTTCTTGTTCATGGGAATAATTTCCCCCGGAACAAAACAAAGTGCTCCAAAATTGGTCCCATGGTCAGGGCGGGGAGGAAGGTGAGGGCGCCGACTAGAAAAATCACTCCGACTAAGATGGCGATGAAGAGAAAACTTGAGATGGGGAATGTTTTGGGGTGCACTTGCTTTTGGACGAAGGAGCCTGCAAGTGCTAGGACGGGCGCGATGATGAGAAAACGGCCAAAGAGCATCGCGGCGGCGAGTGAGAGGTTGTAGGGGACGGTATTCGTCGAGAGGCCGGCAAAGGCGCTTCCATTATTGGCGGCGGCAGAGCTAAATGCGTAGAGCATCTCGCTAAATCCGTGAGGCCCGGTGTTATTGAGGCCGCTGAGTCCCCATTGGCTGGTGCAGGAGATCGCTGTAAACAGGTGGACGAGCACGACGTAGGGGAGGATCGATAGCACGGTCATTTTGATGTCGTAGGCTTCAATTTTTTTCCCCAAATATTCGGGTGTGCGGCCGATGATGAGCCCTGCGATGAAGAGTGCGAGCAGGACAAAGAGAAGAACGCTGTAGAGGCCTGACCCGACGCCGCCAAAAATCGCGGAGCCGAGCTCCATATTGAGCATGGGGATAAAGCCCCCAAAAGGGGTGAAGGAATCGTGCATCGAATTGACCGATCCGCAAGAGGTGGCCGTCGTCAAGCAGGCGTAGAGCGCCGAGCCAAAAATACCGATCCGCTGCTCTTTTCCTTCCCAATTGCCGCCGGTCAGCCCCAAGTGCTCCATATTTGGGTTGCCCCGGATCTCGGCGTATCCGCAGAGGGTCGCTCCCGAGACGAAGACGACCATGAGGGCCGCTAGCATGCACCAGGCGTGTTTTTTATTTTTCACAAACCGCCCAAAGGCAAAAATCTGAGCGAGTGGCAGGAGGAGGATGAGCGTCATTTGGAGGAAATTGCTCAAAGGAGTTGGATTTTCATAGGGGTGAGCTGAACTCGCATTGAAAAAACCGCCTCCGTTGCTGCCGATGAGTTTGATTGCCTCTTGGGAGGCGACGGGTCCTTGCGCGATCGTCTGCTGGGCTCCTTCGAGAGTCGTCGCCGTGACGTAGGAGCGGAAATTTTGGGGCACCCCCTCAGCAAGAAAGCAGGTCGCTCCGACAATCGATAAGGGCAAGAAGAGATAGAGCGTCGTCCGAATGAGATCGACCCAAAAATTGCCGATCGTCGTTCCTCTTGTGCGGGCGATGCCTCGCACCAAAGCCGCTGCCACTGAGAGCCCCACTGCCGCTGAAGTGAAATTCTGCACGGTGAGCGCCGCCATTTGGGAAAAATAGGAGAGGGTTGATTCTCCGCTGTAACTTTGCCAATCGGTATTGGTCATGAAGGCGGTCGCGATATTCAAGTTGAGATCCCATGAAGGGGCTCTGAGCTTCTCAGGATTGAGCGGCAGCCACCCTTGCAGCGCGAGCAAGACGCTCGTGAAGAGCAAAGAGACGGCGCTGAATACCAGCACGCTCTTTAAATACTCTTTCCAATCCTGCTCAACAGCCAGATCGATTCTGCATACGCGGTAAAAAAAGAGCTCCACGCGGGTCGTTTTCACTGGATGGAGCACGGCGTACAAATAGGTTCCCAGTGGCTTGGTCAGGAGAGTGACGATGAGGATCAAAAAGCCAAGTTGTGTCCAGTCGCCTACTTGCATCGTTAAAACCTCTCCGGCCAGATAATGGCGACGAGTAAATAGCTCAAGAGCCCCAGAGAGACCAGGAATAGAAAAAAATGGAATAGCATCATATTGGTAGCGATACCCTCTTTGGAAGACTTTGTCAAGATCGGGGTTCGATTGAACTGTTGCAAATTTTGCAACAGTTCGGAACGGAACGATGGGAGACTTATTCTTTCCGCATGGAACGGATGAGAACTTGCTTTCCTTTAAACGCAAGACCTAAACACAAGACTCGTTTAACGCCTCGGTCCAATAGCTCTTGGATATAGTTTCTCTCTTCGATTTGTCGCAGCGCGGATTCCGCCGCTTCTTCCAACTTCACTCGCTCTTCTTGGGGCTCGATTTTTTTGAACTCCATGACAATCCCTAAATCCTTCTTCCGTTTAGGAATCAACATCACATCATATCTGCCCAGGCCGCTCTCACGGTTGGATTTGATTTCGAAACGATCTCTTAAGCCAATGAGCATGCCCAATACGAAAGCGTGATAGATTTTTTCGGATGATGTTTCCGGAATGTCAAAAACACTTGCGGAAGAGATAATAAAGTCTTTAAAAATCTGAGAAAACGTCTCCACGTCGCCCTCAGCCAAACTGGTGAGCAACAATTTGTATTTGTATTCTTGGATGCTTAAGTCAAACCATTCTAAGATCATCGATTTGTATAACTCCGCAACCTCGATATTGGGGATGCGTAATCTGCTAGGGATGCCGTAATCGGAAGGTTTCTCCAAGGTCAAATAGCCACTGTACAGGAGTAAGGCCCAAATGGAGGATGGGTTTGTATCGAGAGTTGGAAAGACGAGTCCCTCCTCGATGATTTTTTCAATGCATTCTCCCTGCACAAGGCGCTCTATGTCGATCTTCACGTCATCAGAGCCGTTCAAGATCAATTTCTTCATGAGCGCATTGTCACTCGTATTGACCCAATAAGGGGAGAGTTTGCCCCCTTTTTTGATGCAGTTCAATACGGACCACGGGTTGTACATTCCCGTTTGCTCCCCAATGAGGTACCCATCGTACCACTGACGAAGATTCGATAACTCATCGGGCAAGGAGTAATGTTTCAACAAAGCCTTGACCTCAGAGGTAACAAGCCCAAATTTATCTTGGAATTCTGATGTGAGCAATGTGAATGTGCTCACGTTATTAAGCCCCGAAAACACGCTTTCTTTAGCGATGCGCAAAATGCCGGTCAGCACGGCTCTTTCGAGGTAGGGGCTGTCCTTCAATCCTCCCGATAGCCAGTTGCGCATAAATCCGATGAGATCTTCATAGTAGTTGCCCGTATAAGCAAAATGGGCAGGAGCATCATACTCATCAATAAGCACCATCACCGTTTGGTCATGATAACGATAGACCCATTCTACGAGTAGCTCAAGGCTGTTTTCCGTGAGGGCCTTGTCTGCTCTTGCGTGAGCCAAGTCTTGATAGCTTTTTCTCTCCGCCCCCTTCAGAAATTTCGCGAGGTAGCCGTGCCGAATGAACTCTTTAGCAATCAATTTTTGCAACGCACTCAATGCTTCCTTCCACGAAGAATATTTGATATCTTTCAGCGTGAAGAAAATAACTGGAAACCGCCCCTGCAACTCTCGACAATCTTTATGTTCCCATATCTTCAAATCTTTAAAGAGATAGCTTCGGTCTTCGTCACTTTTTTCAAAAAAGTAGCGCAACATGGACAAGTTGAGGGTTTTCCCAAATCTGCGAGGGCGGGGGATCAGAGCGACTTCCGTACCCTGCTCAATGATTTCTTGAATCAGAAGGCTTTTATCGATATACAAAAAGCCCTTATCTCGCAATTTTTTGAAGTCACTGACCCCAATTGGAAGAACTCTTTTTGCTCTTTTTGCCATCTTGCCTCTCAAGGGGAGAGTGTATAGCAACTCTATGAAAAAATCTAGGACTTCCACTGTATTTTTTCCTTTCCCATAAATGGGGGATACGCACAAAATGGAGCCCAGACTATGAACTTTAGATTGCTCGGCATCCCCGTTACCATCCACCCCTCTTACTGGATCTTTTTGGGGTACGCCGCCTTTGTCTATGGCTCTCTCGACTCTCTCCTCTGGGAGGGGCTTGGCGCTCTGACGTTTTCGATCCTCTTCCACGAATATGGGCACGCCCTCACAGCCCTGGCCTTTGGCCAAAGACCCTCCGTTCACCTGATCGCATTTGGGGGGTACGCCTCCTTCAATGGGATTGGCCTCTCCCGCAAGCAGCAGTACTGGATTACCCTGAACGGCCCCTTAGCCACCCTGTTTTTAGTCATCGTCTCTTACAACCTCCTCCACCAAGGGACTTTTTGGGGCCTCCTTTTGCGGTCCAATCTTTTTCTCCTCTTGGCCAATTTATGCCCTCTCTACCCCCTCGATGGAGGGAGGCTTCTTCGGCACGCATTGGAAAGCAGATGGGGCACCGAGCAAGGGACAAGGCTCAGCCTCCTCATTGGCCATGTCGCCGCGCTCGTCGGCTGTATCTACTTTTTTGCAACCGACAATTACATTTTCGGCTCCCTATTTGTGTTCCACGGCCTGAACAACTGGCAAGTCTACCAAGAGGCGGTGCGTGCCCAAGTCAAAATGACCCCCCATGTTTTGTACCAAGAGGGGATGAAGGCCATGGTGGGCGACGATATGGTGCGGGCCAAGCTCCTCTTTCGGCGGTTGCTCAAGCAGGCCGATAAGCAACTGCAGACTGCGGCAGCTGAAGGGTTGGCAACCGTATTGGAAAAAGAGGGGGGCACAAAAGAGGCCTATCACCTCCTGCTCAAAGCAGACCCCACCTATTTGAAACGGGGCAAATGGCTCCTTTGTAAACTGGCCTATACTCAGGGAAATTTCTCTCTCATCGACACCTATGCGCGAGACATCTACGAGATCCATCCCGCATTTGAGACGGCGCTCTTGATTTCTCAGGCTTATGCCCAACTCAAACGCCCCGAAGAATCAGGAGGGTGGTTCCATACTGCTTCGCTCTTCGAAGATGCCCCCAAAGAAAAGCTCCGCGAGATTCTAGCCGATCCACTGTACGACGGGGTGAGAGCGGGTCCGTATGCACAAAAAGTCGCCTCTCTGTTATCCTCTTCTTCATGAAGACAACCGTTCTCCTCGCCGTTGAACAAGCCGTCCGCGCAATCGAAGTGCTCAAAGAGCCCCACAACCTCCAATTCATCGAGCAAGCCGCAGAGATGATCTCCGTTTGCTTTGAGAATGGTCACAAGATCCTGATCGCTGGTAATGGGGGCAGTCTCTGCGACGCCGCCCACTTTGCCGAGGAGCTGACGGGGCAATTTCGGCACAAGAGAAAAGCGCTCCCCGCCATTGCGCTCTCCGATCCGGGGCACCTCACCTGCGTTGCCAACGATATGGGCTACGAAAATGTATTTGCTCGCGGCGTCGAAGCGCTGGGCCAACGGGGCGACATCTTCATTGGACTCACAACGAGCGGCAATTCCCCCAATATTTTCAAAGCTGTCATGCTCGCAAAAGAAATGGGATTGCAAACGATTGCCTTTTTAGGTAAAACTGGTGGAATGTTAAAAGATAAGAGCGATCTGGAACTCCATATTCCCGGTTTCCCTTACTCCGACCGAGTCCAAGAAGTGCACATGGCTGCAATCCATATCATCATCGAACGAATTGAGGAGAAACTCTTTGTTGAAAAACGGCTTCCGTTTTGGGCAGCAGCTCATTGAGAGCGGCGCCTCCTGGATCTTCGCTCCCATCAGCTGGGTGTGGGGGCTCGTCACTCACTGCAAAAATCGTTGCTACCAGCACCGTCTTCTGCGACCCACTCGCGTCTCTAAACCGGTCGTAAGCATCGGCAACATCACCGTCGGCGGGACGGGAAAAACACCTCTGATTCACCTCCTTGCACAAACGCTCTCTCACCACAAAATCGCTATTTTATCGCGCGGCTACGGGGAAATTCCCGATGAGCCGATGTTGCTCGCAGAGCGCCTTCCCAAAGCGAAGATCTATATCGGGAAAAACCGAGTGGCCCTCGCCCAAAGAGCGGTGAATGAGGGGGCCGACCTCCTGCTGCTCGACGATGGTCTCCAGTACCGCAAACTCCACCGCGACTTCGAGTGGGTTGTTTTAGATGACCGAGACCCTCTCGGCAAGGGGCGCTACCTCCCTTGGGGCTATTTGAGAGACAGCCCGCGGCGCCTCGACGGGGCCGATGCTCTCTTTATCCAAGGCGACCACCCCGATTTCCCCCAAGCCATCGGCTTTCAACTTAAGGTAGCCCGCGTCCTCAATCGAGCCGGCACCGAAAAAGAGGTGCTCCGAGGAGATCCGGTGGGGATTTTTTGCGGCATCGGCTCCCCGCGCAGGTTCAAGAAAACAGTTGCTGATTTGGGAGCAGAGGTGGTTGGGGAATGGATTTTAGCAGACCACCAGGTGGCGAGGGAAAAAAGTTTAAAGAAATTTGTTTGCAGGCTTAAGTCATTGGGGGCAAGTTATATACTGACCACTGAGAAAGATGCTGTGAAACTGCCTCCGGGGCTGCGACTCTCCTTGCCCCTCTACTACGTGGAGATGAATACAGAGATCGTGGAAGGGAGAAGGGACTGGGATCTCTGGATTGCGAAAATAGAGCGAAGTATTCATAATGGTCCCCATGAGTGAAATAAAAATTACCCTCCCTAAGCTCGGTGAGAGCATCGTCAGCGCAACGGTCGTGCAGTGGTTTAAACAAGTAGGAGACTCGGTCGCTCTCGATGAGTCCTTGCTAGAGGTTTCAACGGATAAGATCAATAGTGAAATCCCTTCCCCTGTAGCAGGTGTGCTAAAAGAGATTTTTGCGTCTGCGGGCCAAGAGCTGGCCGTTGGGGCCCCACTCGCGCTGATTGCCACCGGAGGCGCTGTCATTGAAAAGGTCGAGCCACCCAAAGTCGATTTTGTTTCCCCCTCCGTCATGCGCGCCCTCCAGGAAAAAAATATTCCCTTGAGCGAGATGGGAAAAATTCCCCATACCGGCGAAGGGGGACGGCTCACCCGCAAAGACGTGGAAAATTATAAAGGGGCTTGTGACAAGACCGAGCGGTTGAAGATGAGCCCGCTCCGCAAGGCGATCGCTGACAACATGGTCCGCTCTTTTTACGAAGCGCCCCACGCCTCTTTGATCACCGAGGTGGATGTGACCGAAGTGATGCAAAAGATCCGAAATGAAAAGCAGTCCTTTTTGGCGCAGTATGGCGTCAAGCTCACGATCACCGCCTTTGTTGCGAGGGCCATCACTCGAGCCCTCCGCGCTTATCCACTCATCAATGCTTCGCTCGATGGAGATACAGTGGTGGTGAAGAAGTTTGTCAATCTCGGCATCGCTGTGAGCGTCGATCAGGGCGTGATGGTCCCGGTGGTCCATGGCGCAGAAGGATTGAACATTCCAGAGATGTCCAAGCAGATCAGCGCCCTTGCTGAAAAGGCGCGCAATCAAACCCTCGCCCCCAACGAAGTGCAAGAGGGGTCGATCACCATGACCAATTTCGGCATGACCGGTACCATGATCGGCATCCCCATCATCCGTTTCCCTGAAGTGGCGATTGTGGGTTTGGGCGCTGTGACCAAAAAAGTCGCTGCCATGCCCGATGACACTATGGCAATTCGGCAAGTATGCATGGTCTCCTTGACCTTTGACCACCGAGTCTTAGACGGCCTCTACGGCTGCGGCTTCCTGAATGACCTCAAACGGCATTTAGAAACCGATCTCGAACTGTAATTGCGGCGTCCTCTTAATTTTTTCCTTAAAAATTCCCTGATCGGTTAATATGAGGGATGACCCCTTATGGAAGGGTGTGGGTTTTCTTCGCATGGAACGGCAACCTCCTTTCGTCCAAGAGTATAGACAACAGGCCGAGCAGCTGCTTGCCGCGAAGGCGGTCGGCGAGCCAACCTTTTCTAAAGGCACCTATCAGATCGAAGTGCAGGACAAGGGGAAGAAAAAGGCGTTCCCTTTCTTGCAGATGCAAGATGACGGGACCCTCACCGACTTTTTCTGTAGCTGCAAGGTCTCGGAATCGGGGCGCGGCTGTCCCCATTTAGCTGCGGCCTATTTGTTCCTATTAGGTGGGACCGATCAACCTCTCCACGTCCGCTATATCCACTCGTTTTGGAATCGGCTGTTTCAGCTAGAGAGCGGGCGACTGGGGTTTGAGACAGATTGTCTCAAACAGGAGAGGGAGGGCGTTTATTCCTGTTCATCAGAGACCAAAAAAGAGCTTTTCCGGATTACAGCGGTGGCGCCGGAGACGAAAAAGCGGCTGAAAGAGATCATCTCCGAGCGGGTGGTTGAGACGGAAGAAACTTCGCTCAAATTCTCCAACTTATCTCCGGAAGAGCTCTCCGCGTTTCGGGCGGGGCGGGCCGATGCGGCTCTGCGCTATGAGTTTTCATTTTGGTCCGATCTGGCCAAATGGTGCCTCTTTTTAGGGGGGGAAGTTACGTTCAAGGGGAGCCCCATTCCTCATCAAGGTACAGCTCATTTTCCTGGGCTAACCCTTCAATTTTACATCTCGGAGGCCAACTGGCCGCAACTCATTCCTGCATTAGCTACCGTCCGCTCTTCTCTGCAGGTGTTTGATGGGGAGATGCACCTGATTTCCAATATCGTCTATGACCGGAGCGAGAAAGCTTTTCGCATCGAGAAAAAGGGAGCCGTAGCGACGGGAGAGGGCCCTGAAGGGGTGGCGATTGGCGATTGGGTTTATGTCGAGGGGAAAGGGTTTTTCCGAGGGCGCAACGACCCTCTTTTGGACAATGACCTCATCCCTGCAGAACAGATCGCCTCCGTTTTGTCTCAATCAGCAGCGACGCTGCAGCGCTTTTTCCCGGTTCACAGCGAGCCGAATAAAGCCCGCTACCATCTTTTTTTCGATGAGCATGCGGCTTTGCACATCCAGCTTTTTGTGGAAAACGAGGGGGACATAGAGGCCTCCTTTACTCCGTGGGTCTATGTGGATGGGAAGGGGTTTTTCCTCCTGGAAGACTGGATATTCGAAGAGGTAGAAAAAATCGTTTCCAAAGAGCAGGTCTCCGAGTTCGTGGGAAAACACCGCTTTTGGTTGCACAATTTTCCCGGATTTCAAACGCACTTAGGCAGTTTAGAATCCCATTTAGTCTATCGGCTCGACGTGGAAGGGACTCTCCATTTTGATGCAGAGCTCAATTTCCCCGAAGAGGTGGGAGAAACGCTCCACTTTGATGAATGGGCTTACGTGCGCGGACAAGGGTTTTACATGAAAAAAGAGCGTTCGGGCCGCCTCCCGATCCATCCCGGCCAACAGATCCCGAAAGAAGAGGTAGGGACCTTCATCGGAGCGCACCGAGAAGAGCTAGAACAGGTCTCCCACTTTTTTTGCGAAGGACAGCTCGTGCATAAAATGGGACTGATCGCCGGGTTCAATGGAGAGAGGCAAATTTTTTTAAGACCACATGTCGAATATGCAGAAGGGGTCGATCCGGCAAAGATCCGGTTTTTTGGCGATTTTATCTATGCAGAAGGGAGAGGATTTGCCGAGATGCCCCCCAACGCAAGGCTCCCTCACCGCTACCAAGAGCCGGTGGTGATCCCCGCTTCCCAAGAAGCCTCCTTCTTGGCCTATGAACTCGAATCGCTGACCCCCTTTTTATTGGAGATCGATCCACGCCTCAAAAAACCAGAAAGGCTCCACCTCAAAATCCGCCAAATCTCGCGGGACCGGAAAAAACGAGCAGGGGAGTGGCTGGTCGATCTCTACTACCTCTCTGAATTGGGCAGGGTCAATATTTTCTCGATCTGGGACGCTTTCCAAGAAAAGCGCGCCCACTTTTTTTCTCCCGCAGGGAACCTCTCTTTAAAAGATCCCCGCTACAACTGGATTCGGCAACTCACCCGCCGTAGACTCGATCCCAAAAGCGGCATGGTCCGCCTCACCACCCTCGAATGGCTCCGCCTCTCTGTCTTTGAATTGCTCGAAGCGCCACAGGGCAATGCTCCTGAAGTCGTAGAGACCCGAAAGCTCTTTGCCGAGCTAAACCAGATGGAAGCGGGGCGCCTCCTCGACCTCAGCCAACTGAAGGCGACGCTGCGCCCCTACCAAGAGCAAGGGCTCAATTGGCTCTGGTTCCTCTATTGCCACGGCCTCTCAGGGCTCCTTTGCGACGATATGGGACTCGGCAAAACCCACCAAGCGATGGCGCTCCTCGCCGCCGTCGTCCATGAAAACCCCGACCGGACCCACAAGTACCTCGTCGTCTGCCCCACCTCCGTCATCTACCACTGGCAAGAGCTCCTCAAACGCTTTTTACCCGATCTCCGCATCTGCACCTACTACGGCCTGGCCCGCACACTCGAACAATTTGAGGCCCAGTCCGACCTCCTCCTCACCTCCTACGGCATTTTGCGCTCAGGAAAAGAAGAGCTACAAACACTCCGCTTTGAGGTGGCTATTTTCGATGAGGTGCAAGTCGCCAAGAACCACAACTCACAAACCCACCACGCCTTGAGCAGTTTGAAAGCCCGCATGCGCCTCGGCCTCACCGGAACCCCCATCGAAAACCGCCTCCGAGAACTCAAGTCGCTCTTCGACCTCGTCTTGCCCTCCTACATGCCCTCCGACACCCTCTTCCGAGACCTCTTCATCAACCCCATCGAGAAACACAAAGACGTTCAGCAAATGGCCTTGCTATCCAAGCTCATCCGCCCCTTTTTGCTCCGCCGTAAAAAGAGCGAAGTGCTCACCGACTTACCCGAAAAAATTGAAGAGCTCGCCTTCTGCGACCTTTCCGAAGAGCAACAAAAACTCTACCGCGAAGTTGCCCTCCAAGCCCGCGATACCGTCTACCGAGAATTGCAAGACCCCAATAAACCGGTCTCTTATATCCACGTCTTTTCGATGCTCTCCAAATTCAAGCAAATTTGCGACCACCCCGCTCTCTTCCTCAACGTCCCCGGAAAATACGCAAGCCATTCATCCGGTAAATGGGACCTCTTCCTCGAACTCCTCAACGAAGCCCACGACAGCGATCAGAAAGTGGTCGTTTTTTCCCAGTATCTCGGCATGCTCGCCATGATGGAATCTCACCTCAAGAAACAAGGAATTAAATACGCCACGATCCAAGGATCCACCCGCGACAGAGGCGAGCAACTCCGCAAATTCCGCGACGACCCCGAGTGCAAAGTGTTCCTCGCCTCCCTCCTCGCCGCCGGCGTCGGTATCGACCTCACAGTGGCCTCGATTGTCATCCACTACGACCGCTGGTGGAACCCCGCCAAAGAAAACCAAGCCACCGACCGCGTCCACCGCATCGGCCAAAACCGGGGCGTCCAAGTCTTTAAACTCACCTCGAAAAACACCATTGAAGAACACATCCACGACATGATCGAACGGAAAAAAGGGCTCCTCGAAAACATCATCGGCGACGAAGACCAAATCACCTACCTAACCCGCGAAGAGCTCATCGAAGTGTTTTCAAAAATCGTGGAGTGATGGGGGGAGGGGGGGAGAGAGAAAATAACCACAGAGACACGGAGGGGAGAGAGGAAGCACAGAGGCGAGGACTTCGCCCTCGCGCTCCCATCAAAGGACTAACGTCCTCTGAACTCCTATTTTTTGCCGCGCTTCGCGGCAAGGATTTCCCTTTTTGCCCTCTGTGCTACCTCTCTCCTCTCTGTGTCTCTGTGGTTCGTTTTTTCCCCCCGAAGACCAGCGCACCCCCCCAAACTCTCTCGAAAATACGGCAAAGCGCCCCGTTACCGACCACATTGGCGCAGGTGACCAACGGATCTAAGATCACATTGAACGCCAAAATCAGCGCCCCCATCTCCGGCGTGAACCCGAGATAGGCCTCATAGATCGGCAACATAATGAAGATCGCTCCTCCCAGCACCGCTGCCGTCGCAAAGCGGGCCAACACAAACACAGCGCTAAAGGGAAGCCAGACGGAGAGGGGAGGAGTGTGCCCCTGAAAATGGGTGTAGAGCAAAAAACACAAAAAGGCATTGATGACGCAATCTCCGACTTGCTGAATGTTGGTCGTCGCAGGGATGATCGCCTTGGCCAAATCGGGATTGCGCAAATTTTTCGATGTTCCCTCAATCGTCCACGGCATCGTCGACAAACTGCATCCCGAACTGAACGCCACCCCCATCGCAGGGAGGAGGTTTTTCACGTGCTGGATAAAGGAAAGGGGCGACGAACGACTCCCCAGAAAAAACAAGAACGCGATGTACAAGGCCAAGAAGAGGACAAGCCAGAGCAGTAGGTCGGCGTAATGGGAGGCCATCTGGCTCAAAAGGTGCGTCTCCACCATGCGCGCCACGAATCCCAGGACAAAGAGAGGAATGAGTCGCGCAAACACCCGCGTAAGCACCCACTCAGCCGCCCCCTTGCCCCGCGCCAATAGCGGCCCCAGAGCCGGGTAGCCAAACGCCGCCACAAGCCCCAGAATCACCCCCACAAGAGAACCCTTGTCCGGAGACCACCAAGAAGGCCTCGTCCAGCCCAAGCGCCACAAAGGGGCAATCGTCTCATTTATCGCGTGCGGCTAGATCTGTGTCACATGCCCCACAGCCAAATGACCACAGCCATAAGCATACCAGACACACGCCCCATTCGACAGCGCCTCAAAGAGAAAGAGCGTTAAGATGAAGAGAGGAGCCTTCTTTTCGAAAGAAAAGATCGCATGTGCAATGAAGAAACTCACCGTGAGCGGCAACATCCACAAAAGGAGGTCCTTGAGGAAAAGGCTAAACGTGTAGAGCCCCTGATGAAACCAGGTAGGACAAAAAGGTCCCACGGTAAGATAGAGCAAGATTGCAAGAGCGATCTGCACACTCCTGTGCCTGAGTAAGGACATTTCACCCTCCTAGTCTAAGGAGAGTAAATCGGGAGGCTATTTTTGACTAGGGTTTTTCTCTGTAGCTACCGAGCACGAAGGATCCGAAGAATCCTGCGATGAGGGAAATGAGCAGGGCGCCGCCGAGAGAGAAAACGGTGGCCACCACCAAGCCGATAAAAGAGAGAATGCCGCCCGCAACGCAGAGTTTTCTCCTCAGCGTCATAGGGAGCGTTTTGTCTTCTCTATGTCGGGATATAGTGCCGATGGGGAGCTCGATGGGTGGCGGGAACGGGTGGTAAGGGAGAGTGTGTATAGATTTGGGGGCTAGGCTTTTATGTAATGCAACCAAAGGGGGTGATGAATTTACGAAAGAGGCTCCACTTGGACAGGGTCCCTTGATATAGGGTCCCTTGATTTTAGCCGTGAAAATATTGGGAGCTAAAAGAATATGCCGCAATCGTTGGTATTGTTCGTGATTGTTGATTTGATCGGGGGATAACAACTTTACTTTGGTATCGAGACTCCTGATTAGGTACCAAATCTGCCCATCCGTTGTGGCTTCGACTTCTTTTGTGAAAAGAGAAAATTTCTCTCGGGCTTCTGCAGAGAGCCCCGCCTGGACTGCCCGCGTCCACGCTTTCTCAACGATTTGGTCCCTTTCTTTAAACTGCTCCTCGATGTCATCGAGATCTTTGAAGATCTCTGCGACGAGTGCAGTCGACGGCTGGGGGGAATCAACTTCGTTATTGGGGGTTGCTGCGCTTCCTTCGGATAGGTTAGAAGACGCGGAAACGGGACGAGAGCGAGGAGACAGGTCCTCCGCAGTCGTAGCAGCGGGAGACGGCGCTCGTAAGAGCGTCTGGGCAGCAGAAAGTGGCTTGTAAAAGTCCTCGATCCCAGCTCTTAAAATATATTCAAATTGTGGGTATTGTTTTTTAATAACAGACTTTTCGAGCGTGGTTAGCGTGGTGTTTGCTTTATCACGGAAACGGTCCAATTGTTTCCAGATGAGCTGATCCTCCCTTTTTCGGTGTTCTCCAAAAAGACAAACCTTTTTTAAGGTCTCCGATTCACGGGCCGGAGCTTTTCCAAGGAGCTGTGACAAGCCCTTCTTAATGTCCTCATCCCTTTTTTGGAGTCGCGTGTGGAAGCTATCAAGCTCTGTCACGATGTTTTCTGGAAGTCCATTAATATAATTCATTCATTATCTCATTATTATATTTAATTAATTATAACACAAAAACCATAAAAAGTCACTAAATACATAACGCGCTCACTTCCAGTCACTTAGCAAAAGCCTAGCCAACATCGCTTCCATGACGTATACTCTCTGCTGCTATGCTTCCTAAGATTGCCCTGGTAGGGCGGCCCAATGTGGGGAAATCAGCTCTTTTCAACCGGATCTGTCAAAAAAGGCTCTCGATCGTCGATGAGCAAGAGGGGATTACCCGCGACCGGCTCTATGCGCAGGCGGAGTGCTTTGGGCGCTCCTTCATCCTGATCGATACGGGGGGGATTGACTCGACTGGCACCCTTCCGTTCTATCAAGAGGTGCGGCGGCAGGCGGAGATCGCGATTGAGGAGGCCGACGTGGTCATCCTTGTGACAGACGGCCAGGTGGGGGCCTCCGTTTGGGATGCGGAGATCGCTAAGGCGCTCCTCAAAGCGAAAAAATCGACGATTTTAGCTGTCAATAAAGTCGACCAGATGAGCGACGAGGACAAACTCCACCCCTTTTACAGCCTCGGGATTCGGAACATGATTGGCATCTCAGCTCTTCAAGGCTACCAGATC
>CAYHED010000017.1:0-15290 GCA_964355615.1 uncultured bacterium | reverse complement strand
GTTCCATTGGTTATAGACAAATGAGGCGCTAGAAAAGCCACTGAGTGCCGTTTGGATCGCATAATTGAGGGCGCGGCTGGGGAGGCGGTTTTGCAGAGTTGTTCCATGTTGTTTAAGCCACTCTTCGATCCGTTTGTGGTCGGAGAGATCGACTCCGTTTACCGTATCGGCAAACAGGCCAAAGAGGCGGTCTCGGTTGGAGTCGAGCGCTTTCCCTCGCAGTCCAAAGGAGGGTTTGCACACATTCGGATCTTGCGTGACGTGAAGGGCAATGGTCGCATCAAAGCTGCCGGTGTACGCCTGCTGATAGGCCAAATTTTCCTCATAACTTCTTCCCCCACATCCCACATCGGGAAGGAGCCGCGTAAAAAGGGCCAGCAAGGGGAGTTCTTCTTCCGTCAGATGGGGAAGGTCAAAGACGAGGTCGGCGTAGGTGATTTTATTGGTGAAACACTCGTGTTGAAAAATCCGATCTCCCGTGAGTTGAAAATCACGTGCATGTGCAGGGACATCGCGCAAAGTCACTTTGGGTAAACAGTCGAGAGACTGATGCTCGACTGCGTCTTGATACGCGGCCAGCTCCTGAGATTGCTTTCTTAAAGCATCGAGATCTTGCTCAGTCAACGTCTTGTAAATCGCAGCCAGCCTCTCTGCCTCTGCCGCCTCTTCCCTTTGGGCCAGCTCTGGGTCTGGGACAAAGGTCAGTCTCACAAAGTGGGGGTTGCCGGTTAGGTATTTTTCAATGAGCAAGGATAAATAAAAGGGGTCTTTCAATCGAGCCCGGAGCACCGCAAATAAACTGTGGATCAAAAGCCCATTTTCTGGCTCGCTGCCGTGTTGCTTTAAGAGCGCGGCTCGGAAAAAGAGACTAAGTCCAAAAGGGCCCCCATCGGCATTGATCTCGAGCCTTTCAAACTCGAGTTGGTGGAGCGCTGCATTGATCTCTTCTGGAGAAAAGCGGACCTCCTTCAACGTCTGGAAGATCAGTTTTTGGATCGCATCGGCCCCTGTTTCTTCACATCCTTTACAGACGATGCCCCAAGGGACTTCGCTCAGCTCTGCATCCAGCGAAGTATCCACTTGTGCACAGAGCCCCGATGTGAGGAGCGCTTTTTTCAAGGGGGAGGCGTCATTGTCGGCGAGCAAGCCATCGAGTAGCGATAACGCCAGTAACTCGGCCTGCTCGGTAATAGGAGCGGTGAGCCAGGCAAACGCTACCTGCGTTTTCTTCTCAGTCGATTCCCCTGGAGCAATCGGGTAGGTATCTCTTGCAAACACAGGCTTCGAAAACCGCCTCTGCTTTGGCAACGGCGGAAGAAGGGGCATCTTGGTCACCCCCCGCAACGCCTTGTCTGCGATGAAATCGAGATGCTCGCTCAAAGGGATATCCCCATAAAAGAAAAAGAGGCATCGAGAAGGGTGGTAGAAATTCGTGTGGAACTCGACCAATTCCTCATAGGAGAGGTTCGGGATCTCTTTCGGATCGCCGCCGGAGTTATGCGCATAGGTCAAATCAGGCACCAACCGAGAGCTGATCGCTTGCCACAGCCGAGACTCATCGCTCGTCATGGCCCCCTTCATCTCATTGTAGACGATTCCCTGAAACTGGAGTTTGCCATCGGCGAGCTCCAACCGAGTCCCCTCCTGTAAAAAACTGGTTCTCTTCAACTCCGGGTGGAAGGCAGCATCTAAATAGACCTCGAGGAGATTATAAAAGTCCTTTTTGACCTGGGAACTGGCTGGGTAACAGGTGAAATCTTGGCCTGTTAAAGCGTTCATATAGGTATTCAAACTCCGGCGCGTCATTGCGAAGAAAGGATCCTTGACCGGGAATTTTTGGGAGCCGCAAAGAACCGTATGCTCCAAAATATGGGCCACCCCATTCGAACTACTCGGGAGAGTTTGGAACGAAAGACAGAAAAGATTTTCCGGGTCTTCCGCAGCGATATGAATGACCCGAGCCCCACTTGGGCCATGGACCAGTTCGTAGAGCGTGCTTTTTAACTCGCTCAATTCCAGGCGTTTGGTAATTTTAAAATCGCGGTAGCCGTCTAAATGAATGTCCATAATCGCTCAAGTATAGAAAAAGTTTGCAAAAATGGCAACCGTTGATTATGAGGGGGAATGAAGGTGGTACGCCGCCTAACATAACGTTTAAGGAGAAAAAAACATGAAATGCAATTGCAACCTGATTGATTCAGTAGCAGTCGTTTTACTGCTAGTGGGTGGTTTGAACTGGGGCTTAGTAGGCTTATTCCAATGGGATCTCGTAGGATCCATCTTTGGAGATATGTCTGCTGTATCTCGCGTGATCTTTACAGCTGTTGGCCTGGCTGCTATCTGGCGCATTGGCTGCTGGCTGAAGTGCAAAGCGAAGTAATATCGCTTTTGCTTCTTTAAGCCCCGGTCTCTAGCTGGGGCTTCTTCACATATCCTTGGCGCAGCTCTGCGCTATAAATCACCCAAAGACCGACCGACACAATCGCTGTAGAGACAAAGATGATGGGAGAGGGGGCCTCACCCAAAAAGACCCATGCATTGAGCGATGCGAAGATCGGACTTAAAAGGCCCATGAACGAGATGAACGTCGCTGTGAAGCGGCGAAGCATCAGCCCGTACAGATTGTAGCACAAGATATTCGAGATAAAGGTAATGACGGCAATCCCTTGAAGGAAGGATCCGACAGAGCCGGCTGCGACAGGAAGAGGGTTCCACGTGTCGATCAGAGCTGAGTGGCCGAGTGCGAGGAGCCCCCCCACAACCATGCTCATCCCATTGGCCATCATTGGAGAAGAGTCTTTTACAAGCAGTCGCAAGAGGATCCAGCCGTAAGCCGTGCAGGCCGAAGCCCCCACCATCGCCAGTTCAGGCCAAGAGAGGAAAGGGATGCCAGAGAGGAGTTCCCCCGCGCCCTTTTGGGCAAAGAGGATAGGGAGGAATCCAGCAAAACCGATCCCCATCCCGAGCCATTTGCGCCCATTCATTTTCTCTCCAAAGTGAAGGTACGAAAAGAGAGCCGAGAAGAAGGGGCAGAGACTGTAAATGAAGCAAGTCTTGGCAGCAGTCAGGTGTTGGAGGCTCCAGAATTCGAGGGCATTGGTCAAGTAAATGCTAAATAGGCCGAGGAGGCCAAAGAGGCCCCACTGCCTTAAGCTAAAGCGGAAAGAGGTGCGGCGAAGGGCCAAAAAGCCGAGGAGCAGGACCCCCGCGAGGAGCATCCGAGAGGCGGTGAGGAACAGGGGAGGCGAGACCTCTAAAGTAATTTTTGCTAGAGGAAATACGCTCGACCAGATGGCGTACATAAAAATGAGGATAAAGATCGACATCCGGCTCCTGAGTTGCGCACCTAGGATACCAGAAAACAAAGAAACCGTCGAGTCGGATTATAAGTAGCTGTAAATAAGCTTGTTGTGCATAGACTTGGCTACTATTGGGTAATACCCTATACTAGCCATATATGTGGATAGAGCGCGACCTGCTTAAATTTTTGCGAAAGACCCTGGCATCAACGCTGCCGATCAAGGTCTTGAAGGGCCCCAGGCAGGTTGGGAAGACCTCTATTTTGGACCACTTGGGCACGCACGAGTTGGTTCTGTTTGACGATTTGGGCATAAGAACCTTGGCCCTGGAAAACCCCCGTCTTTTTTTTGAGCAGTGGACCGGACCCCTTATTTTGGATGAGGCTACATTGGCCCCGCCGATTTTTCCAGAATTGAAGCGGCGCATCGATATCGAGCGAAGACAGAGGCAAGAAACAGGGGAAGCACCCTCAATGGATATGTGGGTGACAGGCTCCAATCAGACACTATTACAGAAAGCAGTGCGTGAATCTCTTGCCGGAAGAGCTAGCTATTTTCAATTGAACACTTTGTCTCTCCATGAACTACACGGTGCTTTTTCTCAGCCCCCTTCTTTGCGTCAACTCCTCATGTGCGGCGGATGGCCCGAGTTGTATATCTCCCCCGAGCTCAGTCCTGTGCAATTTTTGAATGATTTTATTTCTACTTTCATTGAAAAAGATATCGTTTCCGCGGCAGGGATTGAGAAGAAAGCAGCTTTCAGCAAGGCTCTTCAATTATTGGCCGCACGCACTGCTCAGTTACTGGATTATACAGATATCGCCAGAAATGTGGGGGTGGACACGACCACAGTACAATCTTGGGTGGCTCTCTTAGAACAAAATGGGATTGTACAGATCCTTCGCCCCTACTATACCAATCTCAATCAAAGATTGATCAAAACGCCTAAAATCTATTTGGAGGATGTGGGGCTTGCGGTCAGGTTACAGGGGTGGAGCGAATTTGAGCCATTGATGCTCAGTCCTTATGCCGGACATTTACTAGAGAATTTGGCTTTGGCGGAAATCACCCGGTTCTTCACCAATCGAGGCATGCAACCCGACCTCTATTTTGTCCGGTCCAAGGACCAGGTAGAAGTCGATTTTTTAGTCCTTTTGCCCAACCAGAGATACGTCGCAATTGAAGTGAAGACAACCCCCACAGACCTTACCTCACCTCAGGTAAACTTGCTCAACTCCCTAGGGTTAAATATCATAGAAAAGTGGATTGTTTCCTATACAGGTTCTGCCCATTTTCCCAATGCTCGTCTGGTCCTCCATCATCAAATTTTTGAACAGCTCGAGCGGCTAGTGTAAAACGGTTCAATCCGGTAGAATGTTCCGGATGAACGAACTCCTCTTCTTCACCCACATCGCTTTTGTATTAGGCTTTGCCCTGATCGCCCTCCGTTCGGGGAAGGTGGCTCTCGTCTCTTTTGTGGCCCTCCAAGCTGTTTTAGCCAACCTCTTTGTCCTCAAACAAACCCAGTTATTTGGCCTCTCTGTGACCTGTAGCGACGTCTTTGCCGTGGGGGGCATGCTCTCCCTCAACCTCCTCCAGTCCCGCTATGGAGCTGAAGCGGCTAAGAGAGCCGTTTCGATTTCACTTGCCACCCTCCTTTTCTTCGTTCTCACGTCCCAAATTCACCTCCTCTACGTCCCCACCACAGCGGATGCAACCCACGCAGCCTACGCGACACTGCTCGGGGCGACCCCCCGCCTGATCGGAGCGTCGATCGCGACGTTCTACATCGTGCAGCGGTGGGACGTCTGGTTTTTCAGTCAGTTGAAGTGGGGCCGCTTTGGCATTTCGCTCCTCGTTTCGCAGGCGCTCGACACAGCGCTCTTTAGCTTTTTAGGGCTCTATGGCCAGGTCAGCTCTCTATTCGACGTGATGGCCTTTAGTTTCTTAGTCAAGAGCGTCGTGATTGGCTGCAGCAGCCTCTTCGTCGCTCTGTCGCAAAAGGTGGTGAGCCGTGACCTTTCGGTTTGAAGTGCTCCACACCTCTCGTAAATCGCGCGCCCGCGTCGGCCGGATCCATACTCCCCATGGTATCATCGACACCCCCAACTTTGTCGCCGTAGGGACCAACGGAACGCTCAAAGCCCTCGACAACGCCTGCGTAGAAGAGATTGGACTCCAGCTCATGTTCTGCAACACCTACCACCTTCTCCTCCAGCCAGGCGTCGAAGTAGTCCGCAGAGCAGGCGGGCTCCACCGATTCATCAACCGCCGCATGCCCATCATCACCGACTCCGGCGGATTCCAGGTCTTTTCTCTCGCTTATGGCTCCGTTGCAGACGAGCTGAAGAGTCGCGGTTCCAAGAAACAAGATGGCCAGGTACTCAAGATTTCTGAAGAGGGAGTTCTGTTCCGCTCGTACCGAGATGGTAGCAAAGTACTCCTCACGCCAGAGACTTCTATCCAAGCTCAAAAAGCGCTCGGTGCAGATATCATCATTCCCTTTGATGAGCTCCCCCCCTATCACATTGCCCCCGATGCGCTCAGAGCCTCCCTCGATCGCACCCACCGTTGGGAAAAGCGCTCTCTGGAAGAACACCTAAAGAACCCCCAAAACCAAGCGATGTACGCGGTGGTTCACGGAGGAGTTGATCTCGCGATGCGCCAAGAGAGCGTAGGTATCTTAAGCCAGCTCCCTTTCGACGGTTTCGCCATTGGAGGATCTCTTGGAAAAACCAAGCCTGAAATGGTCGAGATGCTCTCCGGCGTGCTCCCCCGTTTGCCCCTAGAAAAGCCCAACCACCTCCTCGGCATCGGCGACCTCGAGTCGCTCGCCCAGTGCGTTCCCTTAGGAGTGGATACATTTGACAGCTCCTACCCCACCCGCGCGGCCCGCCACGGCATGCTCCTCACCCAAGAGGGGAGACTCAAAGTAGAGCAAGGGAGCCACATCAACCATTTTGGGCCTATCGAGCCCCACTGCACCTGCCCCACCTGCAAGAACTTTACCCTCGGATACCTCCACCACCTCTTCAAGGCCAAAGAACTCACAGCCTACACCCTCGCCACGATCCACAACCTCCATTTCATGGTCGACCTGATGAGCCGCTACCGCCAAGCCATCCTAGAAGACCAGATTTGATGAAAATAAAGTCGGGTTATACCCAAACAACTTGAAGAGTTGGGAATTTGGCAAGGAGGGTCCCCAGAATTTTTGTTCGGAGCGAGCGACCCATCCGGGGTCTCCGCCGACGGCCTCGTCGGAAGGGGTGGGGGCCATTGCCCTCGAGCAAGACGCGAGGGAGAACGGAAATTATGGGGTAAACCCGACGCAGCCAAAAACCAACTCTTCAAGTTGTTTGGGTATAAAATAATTCTAGACAAGTCCCTTCCTGTTTTGTACAACTGAGGAATGGGAAAAAAATATAAGTGGCTGTGTGCTATTTTTCTGTTTGTCTCGGCGCTCCTTCTGGGGCTCTTGCTCTGGTATGGGCAAGATAGCGCGGTGCTCAATCCCGATGGGATAATTGGTCTTAAAGAGCGCCGCTTGATGGTGGTCGCTACTTGGTTGATGCTCATCGTCGTTTTGCCGGTATTTATCTTGAGTCTGGTCATTGCGTGGAAGTACCGCGCCAATAACCCTAAGGCCAAGTACAACCCTGAGTGGGACCGGAGCCATCTGGTGGAGGCGATCTGGTGGGGGATTCCTTGTGTCATCGTGGCGATTTTGAGTGTGATGACGTGGACTAGCTGCCACGAGCTCGATCCTTTCAAACCGTTAGACCACCCAACTCGGCCGCTCCGCATTCAGGTGGTGGCGTTGCAGTGGAAGTGGCTTTTCATCTACCCGGAGCAAAACATCGCTTCGGTCAATGTGCTCTATGTGCCGGTGGAGACGCCGCTCAATTTTGAGGTCACTTCTGATGCTCCGATGAATTCGTTTTGGATTCCCCGTTTGGGCGGACAGATTTATGCAATGCCGGGGATGAACACGAAATTGCATTTGATTGCGCACCAGCCGGGGGTCTTTCAGGGCTCTTCGGCAAATTTAAGTGGAGAGGGTTTTTCTGGCATGCGTTTCCTCACTCATGCGACTAGCCAAGCCGATTTTGATACTTGGGTGGCGTCTGTAAAGGGGGCTCCTCTCACAAGAGAAGGGTATGATGAGCTCGCTCTCCCTTCTAAGAATGTACCTCCGGCAACCTATCCTCTCGGAGAGGACGGTTTATATCATCAGATTATCATGAAATATATGGGGCATTGATGTTTGGGAATCTCACTTTGAACGCATTTAACCATGGGCTGGTGGAGCTCATCGGCGAGGCGATGATGATCATCCCGGCAATCCTAGTGGTGGGGCTCTTGACCTACTATAAGAAGTGGGGATGGCTCTGGCGCGAGTGGCTCACTTCGCTCGATCCCAAAAGGATTGGGATCAAGTATCTCATCGTCTCTTCGTTGATGCTCGTGAAGGGGTTTGCCGATGTGATGTTGATGCGAGCGCAGCAGGCTTTCTCGGTCGGCGACCAACAGGGGATTTTGACGGCGGACCATTTTCAGCAGATTTTTTCTGCCCACGGTACGACGATGATCTTTTTTGTGGGGATGGGTTTTCTCTTTGCCTTCATGAACTTAGTCGTCCCTCTACAGATTGGCGCTCGCGATGTGGCTTACCCTTTTTTGAACTCAATTGGCTTTTGGCTCTTTGCTGTGGGCGCGTCGCTTGTCGTCGTATCGATGATCATCGGCGATTTCTCCATTGCGGGTTGGGTGGCCTACCCTCCTCTCTCAGGCATTCAATACAGCCCCAATGAGGGGGTCGATTACTGGATCTGGAGTGTGCAGATCGCGGGAGTGGGGAGTTTGATCTCGGGGATTAACTTCATCGCGACGATCATCAAGATGCGATGCCCTGGCATGACGCTGATGAAGATGCCTATTTTCATCTGGTGCGCTTTGGGCACGATGGTTTTGATTTTGTTTGCCTTCCCGATCCTCACCGCAACGCTCGGCATGCTCTCGCTCGACCGCCTTTTGGGGATGCATTTTTTTACTCCCGAAGCTGGGGGCAACCCGATGATGTACATCAACCTGATTTGGGCGTGGGGCCACCCGGAAGTGTATATCCTGGTTTTGCCGGCTTTCGGGATCTATTCCGAAGTGGTCGCTACGTTCGCCCATAAACGGCTCTTTGGCTATACGTCCATGGTCTGGGCCATCGGCGCGATTGTCATTCTCTCCTTCATCGTTTGGCTCCACCACTTTTTTACGATGGGGGCAGGGGCTAATGTGAATGCGTTTTTTGGGATCATGACCATGCTGATAGCGATTCCAACGGGGGTCAAAATCTTCAACTGGCTCTTTACCATGTTTCAGGGGAAAATCGTCTTTGCGACGCCGATGCTCTGGTTTTTAGGGTTTTTGGTCTCCTTTACAACGGGGGGACTCACAGGTGTTTTGATGTCGATTGCTCCGATTGATTTTCAGGTCCATAACAGCCTGTTTCTCGTCGCCCACTTCCACTCGATGGTCATTGGGGGAGTTCTCTTTGGCTTTTTTGCGGGAGTCTCTTACTGGTTTCCAAAGGTATTTGGATTTCGATTGAACGAGCGGTTGGGGAGTTATGCAGCGATGTTTTGGATTGTGGGGTTTTTGTTTGCCTTCATGCCGCTCTACGTCTTGGGGCTAAAAGGGGCGACTCGGCGGCTAGATCATTATGAGGCTCTGCCCGGCTGGCAGCCTCTCTTTCTCATTGCCGGCTTTGGCGCAGTGCTGATCTCTATCGGAGTGGCTTTCCAGATTTGGCAGCTCGTGGTGAGCATCCGGGACCGAGAGCAACACCGAGATCGGACCGGAGATCCCTGGAATGGGAGGACCCTCGAGTGGTCTATCCCATCTCCTCCCCACGAATACAACTTCGCCACCTTGCCCCACGTGCATGGAAGAGATCCCTTTTGGGAGATGAAGCAACAGAAAAGTACACACACTCCTCAGTACGAAGATGTTTACATTCCTAAAAACACGCCTCTAGGAGCGCTCATCGGACTCTCAGCTTTCTGCTTCGGATTTGGTCTGATCTGGCACATGTTTTGGCTCGCTGGGTTGGGGGTTATTGGAATCATCGGATCGATGATCAAACGGCTCAGTGAAAAAGAGATCGAACATTTACTCACGGCGGCAGAAGTAGAAAAAATAGAGAGGGGAGTATGACCCACGAACAGGAATCTTATTCCAAAACCCTCTTCGGGTTTTGGGTCTATGTGATGACCGACTGCATCCTCTTTGCCACTCTGTTTACTACCTACTGGGTGCTTCATACATCGGGCCATGGCTCCCTCTTTCGATTGCCTTTTGCTTTGGGGGAAACCATGTTTCTCTTAGCGAGCAGTTTCACCTGCGGTATGGCGATGCTCGCGGCCCATAAAAATAGGGTGAATCAGATGGCCTTTTGGTTTCTCATCACCTTCCTTTTTGGAGCCTCATTCGTGGGGATGGAACTGACCGAATTTACCCATCTCGTCAGAGAGGGGAATAGCTGGGAGAAAAATGGCTTTTTCTCCGCCTTCTTCACTCTCGTAGGAACCCACGGAACCCACGTCTCTTTAGGTCTGCTCTGGATGCTCATTCTCGTCATCCCCGCTTGGCGAAGCGGCCTCACGATGACCTCGATGAAAAGGCTCAACTGCCTGAGGTTGTTTTGGCACTTCTTAGACGTCGTTTGGATCTTTATTTTCACTCTCGTTTACCTGATGGAGGCTGTCGGATGAAGGAATATGCCACCTATACATCGTATACCGTAGGTTTTATCCTCTGTGTATTACTCACCTTGGCCGCTTACTTGGCCGTCACCGAACAGTGGCTTCAGGGAACAGCTCTCGTGGCCGCTATTTTTACCCTCGGACTCGTCCAGGCGCTCGTACAGCTCATCCTCTTTTTGCATATCGACAAAGAAGAAAAGCCCCGCTGGAACTTAACGCTGTTTTTAACTATGCTTTCTTTCCTATTGATCATCGCCATTGGATCGCTCTGGATCATGGCCAATTTGCGCTATAACACAATGGGAATGTAAATGCTTATCCGCTCGTACTACATGTTGACCAAGCCAGGCATTATCTTGGGCAACCTCATCACAACGGCCGGGGCCTTTGCCTTCGCTGCGGGAAAGCACTTTTCTCTTCCCCTCTTTTTAGCCACCCTCGCCGGCCTCGGTCTCATCATCGCCTCAGCTTGCATCTGCAATAATTACATGGACCGCCACTCCGATGCCAAAATGGCCCGCACCAAACACCGCCCCTTTGTGAAAGGGACTGTCTCAACCAAAGCCGCCCTCGCGTTGGCCCTCTTCCTGGGACTTGTCGGAGTTGTCGTTTTAACCCTCTGTACTAACCCCGTCACTGTGGTTCTCTCCGTTATTGGCTTTGCCTTTTACGTCGGGATGTACACCGTCTTAAAACACCACCTGACCAGCGGAACTCTCATTGGGAGCATCGCGGGAGCGATCCCCCCTGTCGTCGGTTACTGCGCCGTGACGCACCAGATCGATCTCGGAGCGATCCTCCTCTTTACCACCCTCTTCCTCTGGCAAATGCCCCACTTTTACTCGATTGCCCTCTTCCGGCTCAAAGAGTATGAAGCGGCCCAAATCCCCATTCACCCCATTCGCCATGGAACTAGAGCCACGAAAGTCCATATCGTGTGGTACATCATCGCCTTTATTGGCTCTCTGTCCCTATTTACTATCTTTGGATTGACAGGGTTGGTTTATTTAGTGGTGATGTTGCTTGTGAGCTCGGTCTGGCTCGCGCAGGCTCTGCAAGGGATCTGGCACGGCTTTTGGACAGAGAGCGACGCCCGCTGGGCCAGAAAGCTCTTCATCTGCTCCCTGGTCGTCATCATGACCTTCTCCGGCTTGATCGCATTATCTCATTTCGGTGTTTGATTATTAGTGACTTATGATTTTATCCTGCTCGAAAATGACAAATGTCGCTTTTGAGCAGGATGGATTGACATAAACATCCTGCTCGTTTAAGATGGTCTTTATGAAGACCTTTGTGGGGAGAGAAAGCGAGTTACGGAGACTAGAAGACCTAGCCAAGTCGGGTCGAGCCTGCCTGGTCGTCATGAAGGGGCGTCGCCGGATAGGAAAAAGCCGTCTGGCTGAAGAATTTGGCCGCGGTAAGGTGTTCTTGCCCTTCAGTGGGCTAGCTCCGGTGAGGGGGGTTTACGCTCAGGATCAACGCGATGCCTTCGCCCGCGAACTTGCGACCTTATTTCATCTCCCTCCCTTTACTCTCACAGATTGGAGTGATGCTTTTGCGCACCTTTCCAGACACCTCACAAACCAACCTACCGTCATCCTCTTTGATGAAATTTCGTGGATGAGCTCGAAAGATCCGACCTTTATCTCTAAGTTGAAAGTATGGTGGGACCTTGTCTTACAGAATCACCCATTAATTACTCTTATTTTATGTGGATCTATCTCGACTTGGATCGATAAAAATATCATCAATAGCACAGCTTTTTTTGGTCGAGTTTCTCTTTATTTGGAACTAACAGAACTATCGATTCCTCAATGCAGAAAATTTCTAAATCTCCAAGGTTTTAAGGGGTCTGATCTCGACTTTTTCAAGATTTTGAGTGTGACAGGAGGAGTGCCCTGGTATCTTGAGCAGATTCAGACCCACCAAAGCGCTGATGAGAATATCAAGCTGCTATGTTTTGAAAAAAACGGCCTTTTGGTACATGAATTTGACCGCATTTTTAATGATCTTTTTAGCTCAAGAGGGGAGGTTTATAAAGAGATCATTACCATCCTCGGTCAGGGGATGAAGGACCGTGCTACTCTGCAAAAAATTATGGCCTATTCGCCAAGCGGAACACTGAGCCAGTATCTGAAGGCTCTTGAAATCTGTGGATTTATCAGCAAGCACCCCGATTGGTCTTTAAAAACAGGTAAGCCGGGGAAGACTACTTTGTACCGGCTTTCTGACAATTATCTTCGTTTTTACATCCACTACATCGAGCCTAATCTTGCAAAGATTGCACAGGGGTCATTTTTAGAGGTCCCCCTTTCTAGCTTACCAGGATGGGAACCCATGCTTGGCTTCCAACTTGAAAATCTCCTGTTGAAAAATCGATCGCTTCTTTACCGTGCGCTGGGGATTCACGCTCAGGATATCGTGATTGATAATCCCTATTTTCAAAAGTCTTCAGGGCGTAGGAAGGGGTGTCAGATCGACTATCTGATCCAGATGCATTCCAACACCCTATTTGTTTGTGAAGTGAAGATGCGCCGCCGAGAATTAGGGCTTGATGTGATCGATGCAATGAAAACAAAAATTGCTTCTCTTACTCTCCCAAAAGGTTTTGGGATCTCACCCGTTTTGCTCCATCTAGGCCCCATCTCCGACGCCCTTCTGAGCAGTCGGTATTTCTATCGCATCATCGATATTGCTGACCTATGAACCTAAAGCTCTATTTTTTCTTTTGTTTGGAGCGCTCTGCAGCACGGGCGCACTCGCGCGCCATGTAATTGCATTCGCCAAGCAACAAGAGGAGCTGGTTGCGGTCTTTGGCAATCGCACTCGCAGGAGCTTTTTTCTTCACATTCAAGCGGAGCCTGTTCCATGTCTGGTCGATCTTTTTTTGAAGCGCCTTATAAGTAGCCCACTGAGCTTTCTTATTTGCTGCTATGCTGCTTTTGCTAGAAGTTTTTGCCGATTTACGCGGAGCCATAATTCTTTTCCCCTTTTCATCTCTATTTAGAGGGAGGCCTATAAAAAATCCATCACTTTTTCTAAATCTTTAAGATTCTAGCTGTTTGGAAATGAAGGAAGCGCGGTATTTCAACTCATCGAGCTCGATCTGGTCCATCTGGATCTGGATGGCCATCTGGCTGTACTGAGGATCGGAAGAGGGGACTTCATTGAGGAGGGTTTTCATCGTAGCAATGCGCTTTTCTAAAAGCCCTTGCTCTGCGAGGTTGACGTCGAATTCTTGCTGTAGGAGCTCTTTTTGTGGTTGAATCATGTCTTCATGCTAGCACAAAAAATATTTTAGTAGTAGACTAAGCCTTGTGTCTAAACCAAAAACCAAGGAGATTCACCATGAACAAACTGAACGTACTCACTCTGATCGCAGCACTGGCTTGTGTAGCTCCTGCATGCGCAGATGAAAGCGCTATCGTCGCTGCAGGCGGCGAGGAAGAAACCCAAGAAGAAGTTGTGATCAACCAAGATTGCGGCTGCACTAAGGGCAAAGATAAGAAACCAAAAGAGTAATTTTGGAAGTAGGGGGGGGAGTCTTCCCCCCCCTAATTTTTAGCTCCAGGTCAGGTTTGACGCTGACTGGTATTCTGTGACTCTCGTTTCAAAGAAATTTTTCTCCTTACCGAGATCGATCGTCTCACTCATCCAGGGGAATGGGTTTTTCGAGCGGTAGACCGCTTTCAAACCAATTCTCTCTAGGCGCCGGTCGGCGATATACTGTACGTAATCGCGGAACATGGGCGCTGTGAGTCCCAAGATCCCTCGAGGGAGGCAGTCTTCGGCGTAGGAGATCTCCAGCTCAACAGCTAGTTTGACCTTATTGATGATGTCTGTCTGGAACTGGGCGTTCCAGAGGTGGGTGTTTTCTTCTTTGATCCCGTTGATGAGGTCGATCCCGAAATTCAGGTGGACGGTCTCATCGCGCAGGATGTATTGGAATTGCTCGCCCACTCCGACCATTTTATTTTGGCGCAAAAATGAGAGGATCATCGCAAAGCCGCTGTAGAAGAAAAGTCCTTCCATGATGATGTAATAGCCGATCAAGTTCTCTAAGAACTTGCGAGCCCCCTCTTCCGTTTTGGTCGAAAAGTGGGGATCGAGTACGGCTGCAGTGAGCTCCATCTCAAACTGGTCTTTTTTATGGATGGAGTTGATCTCATTGTACATGTTGAAGATCTCGCCGTGATTGAGCGTGAGCGATTCAACGATGTAGAGGAAAGCGTGGGTGTGAATCGCCTCCTCAAAGCCTTGTCTCAGCAAGTACTGGCGCGCTTCCGGATTGGTGATGTGCCGGAAGATCGCTAAAACGATGTTATTGCCCACCAAGCTCTCTGCTGTCGAAAAGAACCCCAAGTTGCGCATGATGACGTGTCTTTCATCTTGCGAGAGGGCATTTGACTTCCAGAGCTCGATGTCTTTGCCCATCGGCACTTCGTTGGGCATCCAGTGGTTTGCGCAGCCATTGAGGTAATGTTCCCAAGCCCAGTTATATTTCAAGGGCATGAGTTGATTGACGTCGACAGCATGGCAATTGATCAAACGCTTTTCAGCAATATTGACCCGCTTTTCAGTTCCTTGTTTCGTATCGTTATTGACAGCTTTCACAGGCTTCTCCCAAATTACATGCTTTAGGCGCACTTTCGGCGCGATCGACGACGATATTGCTCGAGGCCGATTTGTTCTTCATCCAACGGGGCTGGAGGCCTCGCTTATTGATGTCGACGGTCGATTTTTCAATCTGCGTCGCTCCGAGTGAACGGAGGTAGTAGGTCGTTTTCAACCCTTTTTCCCAGGCGAGGAAGTACATTTGGTGCAACTTCTTGCCGCTCGGTTCCGCCAAGTAGAGGTTGAGCGATTGCCCCATGTCGATCCATTTCTGACGCCTTGCCGCACACTCGATAACCCACTCGGGCTCGATCTCAAAGGCGGTGAGGAAGAGGTTTTTGACCTCTTGCGGAATCCGCTCGATCTCGCGGATCGATCCATCAAAGTATTTGAGGTCGTCAATCATCTCTTCATCCCAGAGGTTCAATGTTTTGAGCTTTTCGACCAAGAAGGGGTTGACCACGGTGAACTCCCCAGAGAGGTTCGATTTCACAAACAGATGTTTGTAGATCGGCTCAATGGAGGGGACAACGCCGGTGATGTTCCCGATCGTAGCGGTCGGCGCAATGGCCATCGTGTTGGAGTTGCGCATCCCGTGTTTTTTCACCAACGTCCGGAT
>CAYHED010000016.1:0-16338 GCA_964355615.1 uncultured bacterium | reverse complement strand
CGCGCAGTATTCCGAGTGACAACTTCAGGAGAGGTTATTTTAGAACTCCAAAAAGCGTTGCATCGATTCCGCTGCGGCGGGAAGGTTCACTCGGCGACCGAGCCCTTGCTATTAGAGGCCGGGAAGACGTATTTGTTAGATCGCTTCCAAAAATAGGGAATTTAACTACCGAGCTTGACCGAGAGCACCGAGGTGGGGAGCGCGAGGGCTTCCCTCGCCTCGGTGCTCTCGGGTTAAGCTCGGTAGTTAAAATTCTTCTTGCGATGCCTCCAGCTATTGCGTTACCTTGTTTTTTCAACCAAGGAGTCTGTATGCAAAAGTGGTTCTTATTTTTTGTTCTCGCTATGTCTATTTCTATGCAGGTGGCATTTGCTGCTCATGGAAATGATTCTGGAAGACTATACCTACCCAAAGAACATGTTCGACTGCACCAGGATCAGATTTTGGTGGGGTACGGGAATGCGTGGGTACCTATTTCCAACTTAGCCGTAGATGAGCGAGGCATGTATACTACAGACAAAGACGCAAGTCTCTTCCAATGGGAATGTCCTCATTGTCACTATGAGAACTTCTTCTGGGAAGACACTTGCGGTAGATGCGGCTACGAGCGCTGATGCGCTATTGGCGATCTATTTTGCTTGCGGGGGCACTCATCCTTTTGGGGCGCGAGGTCTACCTCAGGGGGGACATCGACATTCCGATTGAGTGCCACTCTCACTCACCGTTTTCAGTGAAAATGTCCCTGCGGGAAGCGAAGCTGTTGGACCATTTTTTTCACGAAATCATGATTAGGGAGCCCCTGGCCTATACAATGGTCGGAGAAAAGCCGATGTCGTTTACTGTTTATTACCCACTTGGGTCTTGTATCTTATCCTTTCTCCCTCGCAACATCCACACCCTCCGAGGTTGGAAGGTCTGGAAAAAGTACGAACATTTTTTCCAAAATGAGCGGATGGTGTTTTGGGAAGATGCGAATCCCTGGGGAGGGTTAAATCCGTTTTTGGTGCTCGCGGACAAGAAACTTTGCCGTGAGATCACCCAGGAGCATGCTGCCGATTTCCAACATCTACCTGGAGATCTTTTTCAAAAGGTGGGCACTGTCCCATTCTTGCTGGGCACGCTCCAAAAAAATGAGTTTTTGGCTGGGATTTTATTCGGATTTGGGAGGACCAATGCAGGGCTCTACTGGGAAAGGCATCTCCATCCAGAGCTACCTAGAGTACCTAGCGTTTGGGGCAATCAGGAAGCCTTGATAAGGAGGCGGTCTGCTTGGAAAGATATCACCTTCCAAAAACTCGATATGAAAGACCTCATGCTTCCAGTCTTTGTGGGGAACCCAGACTCCGATGAGTCGGTGTTGCTCAAAGAGAAATATCTGGCAGCCAGACAAAAGATTCAACGTTTCTATAAGGGAAAAGACTTCCTGGCGGCCACGCTGAGTTTATACAAATACGGCGAGGAAGTGATGGAGCGATAAAATAAATCTCTCTTTTCCCATCTCTGTGCTCTCCGTGTTCTCTGTGGTTATACCGGACTCGGCCAGGGACTTGGAATTTGCGGGGCATCATAGCGGCCCATTCCTCGCGATCGTCCAAATCTGGACCACCCTGAACCCCGCAAATTCCAAGCCCCTGGCCGAGTCCGGTATAAAATTCTTCTTGCGATGCCTCAGGCTATTGCGCTACTTTCAGAGTATGTCAGCCATTGGAGAAGTGGACCTCAATCTCTTTGCTCAAGGGAACCACTATGAGATCTATCGCGTCTTAGGAGCGCATCCTGCTGAGCAAAACGGGGTCAAAGGGACTCGCTTTGCCCTGTGGGCTCCGCATGCCAAAGCGGTTTCTCTCGTCGCCGATTTTAACTACTGGGATGGGAACACCTCTCCGATGCACAACACCTCGGGAATCTGGGAGTTATTTGTTCCAGGTATCGGCCCGGGCGAAAAATACAAATTTGAGGTCACTTTTCAAAATGGGGCACGGCAGCTCAAGTCCGATCCGTTCGCCTTTTTCTCTGAGGTGCGCCCTTGCACGGCTTCGATTGTATGTGATGTAGACGCCCACGCGTGGGGGGATGCTGCCTGGATGGAGAGGAATAAATCCCTCGACCGTCCGATGCTGATTTACGAGGTGCATCTCGGCTCTTGGAAAAATTATGGGACTGAATTTCCCACCTATCGAGCGCTCGCGGTCGACTTGGCCGCCTACTGCCTCAAGATGGGGTTTACTCACGTGGAGCTCTTGCCCGTGATGGAGCATCCTCTCGACGAGTCTTGGGGCTATCAGATCACCGGGTTTTATTCGACGACGAGCCGTTACGGGACTCCGGCCGATTTTCAGTTTTTTGTCGATCATCTCCACGAGCAGGGCATCGGAGTCATTCTCGACTGGGTTCCGGCCCATTTTCCGACGGATGACTACTCTCTTGCCTTCTTTGATGGGACAGCGCTCTATGAGCACCCCGACCCTAAAAAGGGGTTTCACCCTCACTGGAACACAGCCATTTTTAATTACGGCTCTAAAGAAGTGTGTAATTTTCTCATCGGCAGTGCGTTGTTTTGGTTGGATAAAATGCACATCGATGGGCTCAGGGTCGATGCGGTGGCGTCGCTTCTCTACCTCGACTACGGTCGCAAAGCGGGGGAGTGGACCCCCAATCTAGATGGGAGCAATTTCAATACCGATGCGATAGAATTCCTCAAACACCTGGGTGCGGTTGTCCATGAGCGGTTTCCCAAAGCGATCTTGATTGCCGAGGAGTCCTCTTCTTTTACTGGGGTCACGCATTCCTTAAACGAGGGGGGGCTCGGTTTTGATCTGAAGTGGAATATGGGCTGGATGAATGATACGCTCCGCTATTTCTGCCGCGATCCGCTCTATCGGAAGTTTCACCAAAATGAGCTCACCTTTACTTTGCTCTATGCCTTTTCGGAGCGGTTTATGAATGTCCTCTCTCATGATGAGGTGGTGCACGGAAAGGGGAGTTTACTGGGCAAGATGCCGGGACCTGAGTGGCAAAAATTCGCTAACTTGAGGCTGCTCTACAGCTACGCGATATGCCAGCCGGGTAAAAAACTCCTCTTTATGGGGGGGGAGATCGGTCAGTGGTCTGAGTGGCACTGCAAGGGACAAATTGACTGGTATCTGCTCCAGTATCCGACCCATCAAGGGATTCAAGAGCTCGTCTCTCAGCTCAATCACTTTTATCTCAAGCACTCAGCTCTGTGGGAGCGGGATTTTACGTGGGAAGGGTATGAGTGGATCGACTTTTCCAATGCAGAGCAAAGCATTATCTCTTACCTGCGCAAAAGCCCTCAAGAAAATCTCGTTTGCATTCATAACTTTACACCAGAATTCCATCCCTGCTATTTTATCTCTTTAAAAGGAGTGCGCCGCGTTGCCCAAGTGTTCAACACCGATGAGGCAAAATTCGGCGGCTCGGGCGGGCCAAACGGAGTGGTCGGGACTGCTTCCGATGGATTTACAATCGCCTTAGCGCCCCTGGCAACGATGATTTTCGAGGTTTTTTTTGAATAGACACCAGTACATTGAGCTCGTCCAAGAGATGATTGGGCACGACCGGCGCTATTACGATGAAAACCGCCCTACGATCTCCGACTACGAATATGACCAAAAGCGGCTCGCTCTCGAAGCGTATGAAAAAGCCCACCCCGAACACATCCTCCCTGAATCGCCCGCCCAAAGGGTCTTTGAGGGGCCCACATTGGGATTTGTGCAAAAAGCGCATCTCGTCCCCATGATGTCTCTTGCCAACACCTATTCGGAAGAGGAAATCGCCGATTTTCTCAAACGGGTCCACAAACTCCTCGAAAAAAAAGAGATCCCCTTTTGCGCCGAGCTCAAAATGGACGGCACGGCTATTTCCCTTTTGTATGAGAAGGGGAAACTCGCCCACGGCCTCACCCGCGGCAACGGGAAAATCGGCGACGATGTAACGGCCAATATCCGGACTATTAAAAGCATCCCCCTGACCATCGACACACAAGAGACGGTCGAAATACGGGGCGAAATTTATATGAGTTTAAGTGTGTTCAAAGCGCTGAACCGAGAGCGGGAAGAAGAGGGGCTTGAACCGTTTGCCAATCCTCGCAACGCCGCGGCCGGCTCGCTCAAACTTTTGGACCCACGCGAAGTAGCTAAAAGAAAACTCAACCTGGTCGCTTATGGAGTGGAAGGGGCCACTTCACTCACGAGCCAGTACGAAGCGCACCACCAACTGAAAAAATGGGGCTTTCCCACCGGGGAAAAAGAGCACCTCGCCTACTGCGAGACTTTTGATGAGATTGTCCGCTTTGCTGGGAAAATTGAAAAAGAGCGTCCCCACCTCCCCTTTGAGATCGACGGCATCGTCATCAAGGTAGATGACATCAAAGCCCACGCAGTGCTCGGAGCCACAGGGAAAGTCCCCCGCTTTGCCATCGCCTATAAATTTGCCCCCGAACAGGCCCGTACCCGCATTTATGAAATCACCGTCCAAGTGGGAAGATCGGGCGTCCTCACTCCCGTCGCCGAGCTCGAACCGGTACTCCTCGCCGGCAGCACGATTTCCCGCGCCACCCTCCACAACCAAGAAGAGGTCGCCCGCAAAGACATTCGGATCGGCGATGTGGTCGTGATTGAAAAGGGAGGGGACGTCATCCCCAAAGTCGTCTCCGTCGATTTTTCTAAACGGCCCCCCCACACCCATCCGTGGAAGATGCCCCAACACTGCCCCATCTGCAAGAGCGACGTCATCCACCGCGAAGGGGAAGTCGCTGTCCGCTGCGCCAACCCCCGCTGCGCAGGCCAAAGAGTCAAACGGCTCGCCTACTTCGCCTCAAAACACGCCATGGATATCGAACATCTGGGCGAGCGGGTCGCCGAACAGCTCGTTGAAAAAGGGCTCGTCAGCCGCATCTCTGACATCTACCTCCTCGATGTAGAAAAGCTCTCCCAACTCGATGGGTTTAAGGAAAAGGCAATTCACAACCTCCTCACTAGCATCGACGCCTCCCGCCGCTGTCCCTTCTCCCGCTTCATCATGGGACTGGGGATTAAATCTGTGGGAACCGAAACAGCAGAACTCCTCGCTGAAGAGGCCCGCGATATTGACACCCTCCTCCAGATAAAAGAAGAAGAACTGTTAGGGATCAACGGCATTGGAGAGAAGACCGCCAAGGAGATCTGGGAAGCCCTCCACGACCCCGACCTGAGAGACGAGATTCGACTCCTCTTAGCCCACGGCGTCACCCCCCAAAAACTGAAAGCCAAACTCACCGGCCACCCCTTTTCGGGGAAAACCTTCGTCCTCACAGGGGCCCTCCAGCACTACTCCCGAGACGAGGCCGCCGCCCTCATCAAAGAGCGGGGAGGGTCTGTCTCGGGCTCCGTCAGTAAAAAGACCGATTATCTCCTCGTCGGCGAAGATCCTGGCTCTAAGTACCTTAAAGCCAAAGAGTTGGGTGTCACCCTCCTCAGCGAAAGTCAATTCCTCGATCTGTTGTAATTAATTCTTATTGAATATAAATTATATCATTTGTTATAATTAAGATTATTAATTAAAAATAACTGCTTAATTGTGTTTTTAGTATAAATAACTTTATTAACATAACAAAATAGGTATTTATGTCAGTTTTTTTAGAAAAATTACCACTTACCAGCTCTGTTCATACAAATTACGGCACGCTGAGACAGCTCGAAACAGTCACTCCTGAAGAGTTTGTGAAACCGGCTACAACTGTGAACAAGGCAGCTGCATTCGCTCGAGACCTCTTTACTCTTTCACGTCGGGATGACGCAACCAGGGAAGTTTCTTTGGTAGCCCGGGTAGCGGAAAAAGGGAAACAAGTGGTAATGGACTCTGCAGCACCTGGTTTATTTGATTTTAACTAAAAATAAGGACCTAATATGATTTCAGTATCTGTGTCTCCGTTTTCTGCTATTACAACGGAAGCATTTCCTGCCTCTAGCCCGAGTAATGATTCTCCGGCTAGGTTATTGTCTCCGTTAGCCTCGCCGCCTCCTCTTCGCTTTCGGCTCGCGCTCCCTTCTCTTCACATCGAAGAGGAGCGTGCATCATCCCCCTCGTCGGCATCTAGCATATCTGCTGAGTCCATCGAGGTATTTGATGTGCTGCATCAGCCGTCCACAACAAGCACCTTGGCAGCCTATTTACTCCAAAGAAAAAAAGGGATTAGGCGCATTTTGGGAGACAGTTTGGGCAGTGGTGCGAGTGCGAGCGTCCATCAATTGGTTGCTGTAAAGAGGCGCTTCCTTAAGTACGGTAAGAAAAAAGAACCTGTGATTTATCAAGCCGTTGGTCCAACAGGGGAAGTCATTAAGGTCTTCTTTGAGTCTGGGAAAAATCACGTCAAGTTAGGGGGAAATGAAACAGAAAGGGGCTCCCTTTTAGCGCTCAAAATCCCTCATCATAGAAATGTGCTTGGACTGACTCGCGTATACGTGCGGGGACCCGATGGAAAAGTACGGGTGATTACCAGAGAAACGATGGGTACGCTCACGCCACAAGACACGCTCCTTGCTGAAGTAGCTCCCCATTTCAAAGGTCAGGCCCTCACCGATTACCCGAGAGCTAAAGAGGAAATCGCTTCGATTGCGAAACAAATCATTCTGGGGTTAAAACACCTCCAGAAGCATGGCGTGATCCATCGAGACATCAAGCCAGACAATATTCTCGTTAGTAGCGACGGAAAAGTGAAGTTGATTGACTGGGGGATCGCGATCCACCAAGATCAAAAGCCGCATACTCCTATTGGTACGATGAGGCATAAAGCCCCCGAGACCTTTTACCACGACCGAGTGCAGACGGTGCAAGCGGATACCTTTTCTTTGGGATCGACTTTATATCAGATCCAGTTTGGTGACGCGAGGGTAGGTGTGGAGCCCGATGCGATTTTTTATAACCCTGAAACAGATCGCCATTTAAAGGGTAATGACCCAATGACGGTATTGATCAAGGGACTTCTTAATCCAGATCCGTTGAAGAGAGCGACGTTAGTTCAAGCGGAAACTATGCTGCGAGGCATGCGACGTTGATGCGCATGGCGGGAAGCGGCTGCTGTTTTTTGTGCGCCGTTACTCGCGGTTTTACCGCGACAGCGATGTGAAAAGAGTGCCCGCCGGGTTTAGCCGTTAAAAAGTGACGGCGGCGGAGCTCCTCCAGTTCAGGAGAGTGCAATTTAAAAAACCACACCTGCTCCATTTCCGGCCAATCGGTCGGCTTTACCGAATAGAGTCCTTCTAGCTCAAAAGAGAATTCTCGCCCTAGTTCAGGGGGGTTGTCTAGGTAGTGAAAGGCAGCCTCTCTGGCGGGAACCACTGGAACGTGCGCGCCCATTGCATCAAAGAGGTGAAAGTAGGGGGGGCGGACGAGGTTATAGGCTTGGAGATAGGGGATCAGCTCTAAAATGAACTGGTTGTCGATATCGAGGTAGATGAGCCCCTGAGCATTCTGCTTCAAGGTGCCCTTCCCTTTGGAGATGAGGGAGCGGAGCAGGGGGGCCTTATCGGGGACGGGGCGGGGTTTAGGGCTCTCTTGCGTCTCGACGAGCAAATACTCGATGGGGCGCAGAGCGCGGGCCTGGGAGAAGGGGCGAGGGGGCTGGTAGCTGGCTTTGGGGAGCTCTTCTCGTTGGGGGAGCCTGCTGCCGTGAAGGGGGCGGGGAGCCACGAGGAGGTCTCCCTCCAAAAGGCTGCTGACCCGGTCCCGAACGGTGAGGAGGGACGCCGGTTTTCTACCGATCCAATTAAAGAAGTAGTTCCCAACTTGCATTGACATAAGTAACTATTATACTAATTTTCTAATTGTTAATCAATTAAAGTTAGTTTTTTAATACTACCTACAAAGGTCTGGTGGGAGTAACTGTGGACGGTGACCATCTGGAGGGTTCCGACCATGCTTTCGTCTCCTTCAAAGATCACTTTTTTCCAGCAGCGGGTGCGCCCTTTCAAATTCTTGCCATCGCGGTTGAAGCGCTCTACGAGGACTTCCACCGTCTGCCCGAGCATCTGCTGCCTCTCTTCATTGCCGATCTCTTCTTGGAGAGCCATGAGCCGCTGGAGCCGCTCTTGTTTGACCTCTTCGGGGATGTCGTCGTTCCAGCGCATGGCCGGGGTCCCTTTGCGGGGGCTGTAGGCGAAGAGGAAGGCGACCGAGTAGCGGATCTCTTTCAAGACGTCGTAGGTCTCTTGGAACTCGGCCTCGGTCTCTGTGGGGAAGCCGACGATGATATCGGTCCCTAAGGAGACGTTTGGGACGATTTGGCGGAGGAGGGCCACCTTTTCTAAATACTGCTCTTTGGTGTAGATCCGGTGCATCTTTTTCAGGATACGGCTGGAGCCTGCCTGGATGGGGAAGTGGACGAATTCACAAAGGGAGGGGAGGTCCCGGATCGCCTGCATGAGCTCGACTGTGATGTCGATTGGGTGGGAGGTCATGAAGCGGATCCGGCACATGCCTGGAATGCGGTCGAGCTTGGCTAGGAGATCGTGGAAGAGGCAGTTCCACTCAGGGCGGTCTTTGCCATAGCTGTTGACGTTCTGGCCTAGAAGGGTGATCTCTTTGTAGCCGGCGTCCACCAGCTTTTGACACTCTTCGACGACGCTCTCGGGTGGGCGAGAAACCTCTTGGCCGCGGGTATAGGGGACGACGCAGTAGGTGCAAAACTTATCGCAGCCCCGAATGATCGATACAGAAGCCTTGAGCTTATGGTCCCGAACGGCTACCAGATAGTCGAGGTTTTCCTCAAACCGGTCATCGGTTTTAAACACCTGTTTTTGAGTGTAGAGGGCCTCATCGAGGACGGTTCCCAAATCGGTGATATTATTGGTCCCCAAGACGAAGTCTAGATGGGGGAATTTGCGGAAGAGGGAGTCCTTTTTGGCCATGGCCATGCAGCCGGTGACCCCGATCAGGGCGTGCCGCTTGTGGGCCCGGCCTAGCTGGCCTAACTTACCCATGACTTTCCGCTCGGCGAGGTCCCGGATCGAGCAGGTGTTGAAGATGAGCAGGTCGGCGCTCTCCTCATCGGCAGCGGGGGAGAGCCCCCTTTTTTGGAGTTGGCCCGCCATGATCTCGGTATCGAGCTCATTCATCTGGCAGCCGTAGGTCCGGATAAAGTATGTTTTTGGCTCTTGCATAGGGATATATCTTAGACCAAAACCCTCAGTTTTCGCAATCGAAAATTTTTTTAAAAAAATCCCCTTTCACAAAATAGCCGTCGTCTAGTATCATGCTGTTTTGAATTTGTCATTTTAGGACTCGAATGAACCACAAACAAAAGACACCCCTCCTTACCCGAGAGGAAGCATTGGATTCTCGTCGCTGGTATTTATTTGATGCGACAGGCAAGACCCTGGGCCGTTTTGCGGCTGAGGTAGCGAAGATTTTGCGCGGCAAGCACCGCCCAGATTTCACTCCCCACGTAGATTGCGGGGATGGTGTGATCATCGTGAATGCGGAAAAAATTCGGGTGACTGGTATGAAGCACGCTCGTAAGATTTACCGCAGTTACACCGGTTTTGTCGGTGGAATGCGCGAAGTTCCTTTCGAGACGTTACTGGCTCGTAAGCCGGAGATGATTTTGGAAAGAGCGGTGAAGGGGATGATGCCTAAGACCCGTCTCGGTGGTCAGCAAGTGAAGAAGCTCCGCATTTATAAAGGGGCAGACCACGACATGAGAGCTCAAAACCCTATCCCTGTTAATATTTAAAGGACATATCCATGGCACAAAAACAAGAGACCATTGGCATCGGCCGCAGAAAGACAGCAGTATCTTCCGTTCGGATGAGAAAAGGGACGGGGATTATCGATGTTAACGGCCGCAGTTTTGAAGAGTATTTTCCTCTCCAACTCCAGCGCGATCTGATCTTAGCTCCTCTCGCTAAATTTTCTAGCCCCGCAGCGATCGATCTGATCGTCCGCGTGAAGGGCGGAGGGATTGAGGCTCAAGCTACGGCGACCCGTTTAGGGATCAGCCGTGCGATCGTTCAAGAGCAAGAAGAGGTCCGAGGCGATCTGAAAACGCTCGGGTTCTTAACTCGCGATCCTCGTAAAAAAGAACGTAAGAAGTACGGCCGCAAAGGCGCTCGTAAACGCTTCCAGTTCTCAAAACGATAGACACAATTTCCAGTTCCTGGTATGGAGTACTCAAGGAGTGCTCCATGCACGGGAAACCCGTCTCTGAATCTGCTATTATTGATCAAGTTGTTGAGGTATTTCCCAACGACCTAAATCCCCACGGCACCCTTTTTGGGGGGCGCGTGATGCAGATCGTCGATTCTCTCGCTGCGATCGTCGCCAAAAGGCACTCTGGCCTGGTCTGTGTAACCCTAGGTATTGACTCCGTCCGCTTTTTAAGTCCCGCCCGTCGAGGGGACATTCTCGTCTGTAAAGCCTCTGTGAACCGCACGTGGCGCACCTCGATGGAAGTAGGCGTGAAAGTGATAGCGGAAGATTTTCGGACCCTTGAGCAAAAAAATGTTTTTTCCGCCTATTTTACTTTTGTGGCTATTGGAGACGACGAGAAGCCCACCGAAGTGATCCCCGTAATTCCCGAAACCCCTGACCAGATGCTTCGCTACAAACAAGCCGAGATGCGCCGCCAAGCGCGCCTCTCCGTCAAAACATAAGACATGATCATTTTCTCGATTTTTTCTGCGCTTCTGCTGCCCGAAGGGCTCGAGAGCTGATCGGAGAATCTCTTCCCCTTTTCAGGGGAGAGAAACCGATCAGCTACGATGAGTGCAGAAGCGCAGAAAAAATCAAGAAAGTGATTCAGAAGTTATAAATTTCGGAGTACTTCTTCTTGAGGTAAGAGCAGTAGGCGGCTTCGCTGAGAGGTTTACCGGTCACCTTCTTCACCAATTCATCGGAATTATAGGTCCGTCCCCAGGAGTGGATCTCTTTCTTGAGCCAGTCTCGGATAAAGGTCAAATCCCCTTGAGCTGCCCGTTTTTCCCAGTCGGGATTCTTTTTGGCAAAAGTGGCAAAGAACTGCGCGGAAAAAATATTGCCGAGGGCGTAAGTGGGGAAATAGCCAAAATCGCCGAGCGACCAGTGGATATCTTGCAAGCACCCCTCGCTATCGGTTTTGGGGACGACGCCGAGGAGTTCTTTCATTTTCGCCCGCCAGGCATCAGGGAGGTCTTCCACTTGAAGAGAGCCAGAGATGAGCTCCTTTTCAATCTCAAAGCGGAGGATGACGTGTAGGCAATAGGTCACTTCATCCGCTTCCACCCGAATGAAGGAGGGCTCCACGCGGTTGATAGCGCGATGAAATCGCTCCAGAGAGACCTTCTTTAGCTGGGTGGGGAGCGCTTTTTGTAGCGAGGGATAAAAAGCCCTCCAAAAGGGGAGGCTGCGGCCGATGAGGGTTTCCCACCAGCGCGATTGGCTCTCATGGATGCTCAAAGAGACCGCTTCGCTCAAAGGAGTGCCCCAATGCGCTGTGGGAAGGCCCATTTCATACATCGAGTGGCCCGCTTCGTGGAAGACGGAAAAGAGGTTGCTCATGAATCCAGAGGGGAGGATCCTCGTGGTGATGCGGCTATCATGAGGGTGGAGCGCGGTCGAAAAGGGGTGCGCCGATAAATCAAGCCTGCTGTAGGCGCTATCGATCGGAAGTTTGGCCAGGAAGCTATGGCCTAAAGCCACTTGCGTCTCTTGGTCGATTTTTTTACGCAAGAATCCATCATCGATCTGTCTTGATTCACGGATATCTTTCAACAAAGAGACCAGCTCTTTGCGCAGGCCCTGAAAAATAGTCCCCACCCGAGCCGTCGTCATGCACGGTTCGTACGATTCAAGAAGAGCATCGTAAGGGTGGTCGACAAATCCCCAGATGGCCGCTTTTTCTTTGGACAGCTCGATGATTTTCTTTAAGAAAGGGGCAAAGAGTTTAAAATTATTGCTCTTTTTCGCAACGCTCCAGATCTGGCTAGCCTCGGAGGTGATTTGGGAAAAGTTTTTCACAAAACTCGCCGGGAGCTTATCAAAGCGGAGAAAATCGCGATGCCACTCTCTCAAGCAAATGACCTGCGAGCGGGAAAATCCCTTGTGCTTCGGTTTCCCCGAGCTAAAGTGGACCAGTTTTTGCAGCAGCGCTTTGTGCTTGCGACTCGTCTTATGCTCATGCACTAAAGAGGACATGAGGGCGATCTGCTCACTGCGGGGCGTGATGGCTCCCGAGGGCATATAAGTTTCTTGGTCCCAATGGAGCAAAGAGAGGACCGAGTTGTAGGTGTGGATCTCCTTGGAGAGTTCCAGAAGTTCTTTGTAGGCGTCAGGCATGAACATTCTTTGAACTATAAGAAATTGCCGATTTTTACGCTAGCGCCTCTTCGTAGGCCCAGCGCAAAAGTGCGGTGTCCACGAATGCTATCAGAGGTCCGAGAGTTGATGGGTAATGGCTCTCTAGGTTGAAGCACATTAAGCCTCCGTGAATGGCTCTCAGACTGTATGCAGTTCCCTGCTGGAATAGGGAGGGATCCCTTACCGTTCGGCCTGAGCGCCAAAACCCTATTGCGCATGCAGCGAGGGTCAGCCTGGGAGCCCGGAGCATTTGAAATACCAAGCGAGCAGCGGTCACAGTTGCTATGACCACCAAATTGATTGTGGAAAATCCTTGGCAGAAATGGACAATGCGCTTACGGACTAAAGAGGCATCATTTGCACCATTTTTGAGAATTCCGTGTCGTACAAGGGCCTCTCGGTCTGGCAGCTCGTGCTCTGTCAGGTACCCAGACACAACCTGAATGGGAGTTTCGGCTAAATCACTTTCGAGCAGAGGGAGCATTTGACCTAACTGCCGAAAGTCTGTAATGCTAAAACCAATCGCTCCGAGCGCGTCATAATTAGATACGATTTCATCGCTGATCTCTCCCCGTATGCGGTCTAGCTGAGAAGAGAGAGCCGTTAGAGCGGGCTGTAAGGTTGGGCTGACGGGGAACGCAGGAGGTAAGAGCGATAAAAATCTACGCAGCTTATCCAGCTGGGTGTCGACTGAAACTAAAGACTTACTCTCTTGTGGGTCCAGGGACTGTCTCAGAGTTTGTATTTGTGTATTCAGAACCGAAAGATCACCAAAACGCTCGGCTAGTTTGTTGAGGAAAGACTGGGTCAAACTTCCTGGATCTCTATGATACCGGATTGTGAATTCCACGACTTGTTCAAGGGAGAGATCCGTCAAGAAAACTGATAAAAGATTGCAAGGTATAAAACCGGGATATTTTTTGAGCACATCGCAAGCTTGAAGGAGTCGATGAAAAGAATGGGGGCTATTGATACAGCAGACTGCAATCCCAGCGAAGTGCGACTGAGAACCGGGGAGAAATCGTAGGAGGGAGAATTGTGCACTGGCATCATCTAGTTTTCTTACTATTGAGGGGTACTCTGTGCCAAGAAGAGATCGATAGGGAAGGAGAGAGTGCAGCAGGGGAATGGAGTAACCCAAAGCAAAGAAGATCGAGGATAATCCATCCAAGGACAGACTGCCCGCTAGAGCACCTAACCACATAAGGGAAGTAGCATTGAAAATGCTATAGGCCGCAACTCCTGTTACAACCGCTCCGCTCACCACTGCGGAGATGAGGCATGTTGAGCTATCGAACATTTCTACCGCCTTGTTGGCCAAGTAGCCGAGTCCCAGCGTACTCAAGGGCATGAATAGATAAGGGTTTGTATTCGCATAAACATATGCTGACGCGGCAGCGATCGTTAGGAAAACTGCGTGGCGAAAGACAGCCCCCGAGACATCTTCGACGCGCCCGTCCAGTCCGCGGAAGTGATGCGTCCAGTCGATGAGGTGGTTACTGCTCGGTGCGATCGCGTCCATAAATGTCTCCGTTTTGGCCAGCGATCATACTCCTTCCGCCCATTTTGTAAAAGAGTCTTATAACGATTAGTCGTTCTTGCGGAGTTCTCGAATACCAAGGGATTTTAAGAAGGCCCAACCTGCGCTCGTGATGTGTATGCACCGTTGCAGAGAAAGCTTTTGAAGAGGGAGAGTATCTCGGTAATCCACGATGAGTTCTAGTGATCGAGCAGTGGATTTGCTACAAGTCTTATGGACAGCACCGAACAATTTGCTCACAAGATCCATATCTCGGGGGTGAGAAAGTCATAGCGCCGATTTTGGCTTTGGAGATTTGGTATAGTTTTTTGTTGTACTCCTTGCCTCGCACACCATACATAGACCTTTCTCCGACGAATGTCTTAGAGGAAATAGAATCCATCTCCTTTTTATTCATCGTCAGATCTCCCCGGAAACCTAAGTCCAGCTTGAGTAAGAACGTTTTCCCTTCGATCTCTACGTTATTTCGTCAAGAATTTTTTGCAGCGTTCTTTCTTTTTTGCTCTCGCAAAAAAGAAATCAATCCTCTGTGCTGCCTCTTCTCTCTCTGTGACTCTGTGGTTTATTTTTCTTACCTCTAAATCTTCCAGAAGGGGCGGAGGGTGAGAGCGAAGGCTGTGCCGAGGGGGGCCCAAGTGGTGAGTAGGGAGGAGATTACTTGGTTTTCGCCTAAGATGAGGAGCCCTTCGAGGAGGGTCATGAGGGAGATGAAGACGAAGAGGCAGCAGGCGGAGATGAGGAAGAGGGGTTTTTGGCGGGAAAAACTCATGGAGATGGGGGCGATGGCAAAGAGGACGATGAAGGGGAGGAAGGGGATGGCGAGTTTGTAGTTGAGGTGGGCGAAGATCTTGGGTCGGTCGGCTGAGCGGGACTGGGCTTGTCTCACCAAGAGGGAGAGGGGGCGATTTTCAAAGGGGATGAAGCGGTCGAGCGAGGTCTCTTCGGGCCAGGAGATTTCGGGAAAGGGGTGTTCGTCAAAGCTGCTCACTTTCTGAAATTGTTTGTCGTCTCTGACAAGGTGGTCGACAAAATAGCCTTGGGGCGTGTCTCCGAGCTCGAGCCTTTTTATGTGCCAGATATCGTCGCTTCCTCGGATCCAAAAGACGTCCCATAAATTCTTCCCTTCAATACTTTGGTAGACGAGTTCGGAGCGGTCATCGAGGGTAATCGAGTGGACGTGTTCGCGGACGATCGGTTTTTGCTTCTTGGCGTGAGCTCTTTGAAAGGCTTCGATGGCGTCTTGGGCGTGGGGGGCAAACCACTGGGAGTTGGCATACGAGAGGGCCGAGAGGAGGGCGGCGAGGGCGTAGAAGGGGATAAGGAGCCGTTTCTTCGAGAGGCCGGCCATCTGGAGTGCAAGGAGTTCGTGGTGTTGGTTGAGGTCTCCGAGCACTTTGAGGGAAGAGAGGAGGAAAGAGAGGGAAAAGAAGAGGTCGAGGTGCATCGAGACGTGGCGCAAATAGTACAAGATGAGCTCGAGGACGTCGGTGGTACCGATAGATAAAAAGCGGACGCCATTGATCGAAAAATCGATCAGAAAATAGAGGGTAAAGAGGCATCCGAAGAGGAAGAGAAATGTCTGTGTGAGCTGTTTGCCCAAATAGCGGATCCAAAGGGTCATATACGCCTTAGCCTCCTAATGCTAACTGCCCAGATGAGCAAATGGGGTAGAGAAAAAGCGATCCATGCGGCGGAAGGGAATGTTTTTAATTCTTTCCCTAAAAAGAAACTCACCAAAAGGAGCAGGGAGAGGCTCATCACCACAAGGAGCCCTTTTTTCGAGGGGTTTCTTCCCACTTGGATGCCAAAGGCGCAGCCGAGGAGTGTGAGGCTAAAAGCTCCGAGAGAGACGGAGATTCTCCGGAGAATTTCTACTTGGGCGGTCTTCCCTTGGCGGGTGGGCATTTTGGCTCTCAGTTGGAGCATCCGGAGATCGAGGGCGTTTGAATCGAGTTTGGGGCGGTTTTTTTTCATCGCCATCGAAAGGAGGGGAGCCTGCGTCGACATGAGAGCCTGGTTTTCGATGATGAGGGGGTCGAATGCATTGGGTACGTCTGAGTGGAGGTGAGAGATGAGCGCCACATCGCTGCCCCAAAGCTCTTGGGCATCGAGCCACAGTTGCTTGGCCGTAATCAAACTGAGCCGTTGGCTGCTCTCGTTGTACGCGATGAGCAAGAAATCTTTTGCCGCGCGCCCCTCTTCTTTCGGTTTCATCTTCAAATAGGCGTGTTTGATCTTGATCAGCTGCTGCCTTTGCAACAAGAGCAGGGGGTTTTCTGTCGTCTCTCGGTAGAGCAAAGTGCGTGTTTCTCTCCGGCAAAAGGGGGAGATTTCTGCGCAGACTGAAAAATTGACTAAACAGAGGAGGAAAGAGGCGAGTAGGAGGGGGGCGATGAGGGCTTTCAAACTCAATCCCGAGGCTCTGAGTGCGGTCAGTTCGCAGCTTTGGCTTAAGCGTTGGAATAAAA
>CAYHED010000015.1:0-16407 GCA_964355615.1 uncultured bacterium | reverse complement strand
ATTTAATGGAGAGGAACCAGTATATCAGATCAAAATTTTATTTGGATAGGTTCTTCTTTTGCAAAAGAATACGCAACCACTAATTTAGGAACACCTGAATACAAAGTAAGAAACACAAATAACTCGAGAACTCTCTCTTTTGTAATTCCCAACTTGAGGCAAGTAAAAACATGAGATTTGATCTCTCGCGGATTTTGCTGTTCGATCAAAACAGCTAAAGAGGCGATTTCCTTTTCTTGAACGGTAAGATTCTGCGTTTTACGGTCCCAAATATCAGAAATTCCATGGGCGATGATGACATCAGCCAGCTCGGGAGAAAGGCGATACATCTCATCAATCATTTTTAGACTGGCAGGAGGATGCTTAGATTTAAAAATCTCCATCCCTCGCTTGTATTCAGGAGTATTTCGATAATCCATTTATTTATGCCCCGCCTTTAGATAATATTCAGATCGTATCTTCTGGAATAAAAAACTCCCCCGCAAGCAACTATTTCGAGGCCTTCGGGCAGGGCGAGCGCATCAAATGTATAAATCTTTAGATCCTCGTACCCCCCTATTGACTGCTGAATAAATTTTTTAGATCATAGTGCCTCAAAATTTTGGAGGTGTTATGATCGTAGCAGCAAATATCCTAACTTATTTAGAAATGATCCCTGATCCCAGAACATTCCGCTTAAGACATCGTCTTGTAGATGTAGTCGCCATCAGTATTTTGTCAAAAATCTGCGGCGCTGAGGGCTGGGAAGATATGCAGGAATTCGCAGAAAGTCGCAAAGAGTGGCTTGAGACTTTCATGGAATTACCCGGAGGAGTGCCGTCATCAGACACCTTTCGTCGAATCATTAGCCACATTGAACCAACCGCGTTTCTAAACGCATTTCTCGAGTGGATGAGGGCTGTACAAGAGATTCTACCAGAACTGATCAGCATCGATGGGAAGACTCTTCGTTCAGCGGTAAAGCATGGGTCAGGTCCTTTACATATCGTGAGCGCCTGGTGCGAGAAAAACAGGATGATTCTGGGCCAAGTGCGCAATGAGGCTAAGTCGAACGAAATCGCAGCTATTCCCGAGCTACTCAAGCAACTGACTCTGCTGGCGGGGTGCGTTATTACAATCGATGCGGCTGGAGCACAAAAAAACATTGCAGCCCAAATACGTGATATGGGCGCCGATTACGTACTTGCGCTTAAGGGCAACCACCAGAGGCTCAAGGACGAAATAGAAAACTATTTTCTACAGGCTGAAGAAGCCGGTAAGGAATATGCACCTCTCGATGAGTACCTAAAAAAAGAACAAGGGCACGGGCGCCTAGAATGTAGGAAAGTTTTTGCAACCGATAATCTCGAGTGGTTGGAGCAAAAAGTGGAATGGCGTGATCAAATCTCGACGAAGCTGTTCCGCATCAGCCAGAGAGGCATAGCCGATATCCTGTATAACCAATACGGCCTCTATTTCGCATTCGATCATATCTTGCAGAATCGCACATATTTCCACTTCATCCTTCGAAGTGTAGTCGCACCCATGCCGAACCCATTTGCGCTTCGACTTCCATTCTTTACGTCCTTCATACGGCAACGCTGCTCCAGCAACAACCGCAATCTTCCAAGCCAACGGAGGCATTGGCAAGTAAATGGAAGACTTTGACTCGTCTATTAGCCAATACACAGAGTTCACTCGCCTTTCAATTGCTACGCAGCTGACACCCGATTCAAGGAATCATAGACAAATGTCTTTTCAGTCCGATTCGGGAAAACAACTCGGGTGATTCTACCAGAAGAATTATATTCGTATCGAGTGATGCCATTTTCTGCATCTCTCACCTTAATGAGATTGCCCATTTCGTCGTAGGTAAAAGAAGTAACGCAACCATTTGGGTCTGTGGTTGTGGAAATGCGTCCCTCTTTATCATAAGAGTACCCAGTCTTGCCTGAAGGAAATAATGCCGCCAAGAGCCGATCTCTATCATCATACGAATATGAGACCAGTTCGTTTTGAGAATCGCTGATTGTAACCAATCTGCCTCGATCATCATAAGCTCTGGAAACTACATACCCGGAAGGATCGACAGAAGACTTGAGCTGTCCTCTAGAGTCGTAGGAAAACTGTCGAATTAGGCGCCCTGCCTTTGAGACTGATTTAATGAATCCAGTCACAGGGTCGTATGTAAATTCAGAAACGAACATCAGAGGGCATGTAAATTCCCATTTATCAGGGTCATCAATGACTAGAGAGGCTCCCTCTGCAACCTTGATGATGTATCCTTGAGAGTCATATTGATAAACGGTCCCCTTGCCAAGAGCATCAAGAACGGCCCCAAGCCGACCATTGGAGCAATACCAAAATCGTTTCTGATTTCCCTCCGGATTTGTCGTTTTGATGAGCCGACCTTTTTGGTCGTATTCATTGATATACTCATTGCCAGAGCTATCGCTGAAGGAGGAAACTTTGCCACTTAGGGGATCATATGACAGTTTTATCTTACGATTGAGTGAGTCTACACATTCTGTGAGTCTGTACGACGAGTCGAACTGATTGTTTGTTGTTAGCCTCCCGGTTGTGGTCTCCATCGTCCGATTCTTAAGGCTATAAGAGTTTTCCGAGGAGACTCCATTCTCCTGTAAACTGATCGCTCTATGATAAAGGTCATAGGAAGCCTCAAAAACAGCAACCTCTTCGCCATTCAAGATTTGGGTCAAATTTTTATCGGAATCGTAGGAAAATGAAGCGATTGTTCCCTGTTGGTCCTGAATCTCGGCTAACTGACCATTTCCTGCGTACGAATATTCGAGCATTTTCTTTCCTGGACCAATGGCTTTGACAAGCCGGTCACCTTTGTATTCAAATTGGATTTTAAGACCACAAGAATGAAAAATAGAGGAAAGCAGATCATTTTCATATCGATAATCGATCTTGGCAAACTTCCCATCAGACTCGCTCAAAACATCCCCCCGTTTGTTGAAACTCAAAAGAATTTCCCCATCTTTGATCATGATGAAAGATCCGTCTTCTAGTTCCTTCAAGAGAACGTCCTTGTTATCACCCTGATAAATAGGACGCATTTCCGTATCCGCCCCAATAAGCTTATACTTAAATTGATGCCCCTGCTCTAATACGTAGATCTCAGGATACAGATTGAGAACATGGCGCGCTTCTGTGTAGAAATAATTGGCTTTTGCAAAAGGGAAGCTGAGGTGATGATGAGCAACCGACCATCCAATCCCCATGCCTGAATCGTTATCCGAAAATGAATTGTATGTCCGGACTAATGAAAATGGTAGCTCGCCAGGGACTTGGAAATGCATATCAATAAACCGCTTCTTGACGTTTCCAACTTTTCTCGTCTTATAGAGAGGTTGAGCCGCAGCAGTTAGAGTCCTGCCAGAACCTCGATCAGTAAAATCCCAGATGAGACTGTCGTGATTTGGTTTTTGAAGCGTAGCCATTTCCTTAAGAGATTCAGCTGTTTCGCTCTTGATACTATGGAAATTATTTTCATCGAAATGGAATATGACCCCTCCGACTGAAATAAAAACTTCCCCTTGGAAGACGCCATAACCATATGTGGCTGGAGTCTGACAAGGCGTTGCAAAACTCACGGGCTCATAATTTTTAAAAATCGAAAGATCGAAAGGAATATTGTTTTGCTTGATCCATTTTACTACGGCACTTACTTTCGCGAGATGTTTTAGGTCTTGGAGAATGGAGTAATGTTCAGAAAATTCATCAAAATGAGAAGTAAAATGACGGGCAAAGCTGTCGGCAATCGGATCGTTAACTAAGCGGCCCTGAAACTTATTTTCTGTCATCACCTCTATTTCAGCCTTTGAGAAGGCCATTGCGCTTCCATCCGGCGATTCTACGAGCGAAATATCTTTTGGCACAAACCACATTCGGGTCATAATCCCGGGCTCATGAGATTTCTTTGCATGAGAATATAGGAATGGAAGGCTTTGGTATCCAGAAATCGGGACTGAGAGCGGTGATTTAGAAATATTATCGACACCTAACGTTAAACACTTCAGAAGTCGATCCGCTTCAAACAACGTTTGACCAAAACGGGTGTTGGCGGTACGTCCAAGATATCGAACGAGCATGGGGGAGAGATGGTCGTATTTTCCTTTTTTCACCTTCTTCGTATTTTCCTCGTTCCAATCAATCGATATCCCTGGATCCTCAGGAGCGTGACCCTCGAGTCCATAAATAGCCCGAACTGCTACCGCAAGATCGTCAAAATCCATGGGAGGCAAGGCTTTATTGGATTCGCTAAGCAAAATAATCTGCCCCGCATCGGGATCATAGACCGCACCCATAATATCGGTAATTAACCCCATAACCTGAGCAGCCTTATTGAGAGACACTCCACCGAGGTCAGCCTCTTGAGCAGATAAAGGGGTGCCGCTTACTCTAGGATCTGGAACTGGCGGCACTTGAACTGGGCCGGGAAGCAATTGATGGTCTGGATCCCATACAAAGCTTTTTGCTTGCTGCTCTGCATCCCTATAATCGCTCCTTCCGTTAATGCTCTCAATCCAGTGCACTGCTTTGGCTGGCCAGGAAATTCCCAATACGCTAAAACTTGGATGAGGGACTCCCAGAACCTTCAAACCGCGTTCAATTCCATCGATGCAGTTTCCAACAACGCCCCAGTATCCTCCCTTGGAAATTTCCACAATCATTCGATCGATCTGAGCGTCTGATGCATCCCATCGATGGCTGACCGAACCAGGTAAAATTGGATCATTATGACGGGGGCCTCCCGGATAACGTCCAATATCACTAGGACCACCGGCACCATCTCTTTCAAAGATCCAAAAACCGTGCCCAAACATGGATTTCCCATCTGGACCGACTGCACCAGGAGGATAGACAACAGCTGTGGCTGATTTTAATCCCAGAGGATCTCTAAAATTAACGGGATTGTTATTAGCATAAATATAAGGATTCAGGGCCTGAGGGTCCATAATGTTCCCGAAAATAGGGTCTGGAGAAATAAAGCGACCTATTTCTGGATCATAATAACGGTTCCTAAGATAGATCAATCCCGTCTCTGCCTCGTAGTCCTCTCCTCCAAATAGAAATCGATCAAGGTTGGAAGAGAAGCTTGCTTGGGGAGATCCGAAGGAATTATACTCATATGCAGCCCTGACTGTTTGATTTTTATCCAATAGACTACAGATATTTCCATCTATATTATCTGCCAGATAACAACTAAAATCCTCCTTGATGGTTCCAGACACTCTGCCTAAACCATAAACATATTCCGCTTGAACTTTTTTCTCCTCGTCAACTTCGAGAAGAACCTGAGCACTCGATGTCAAAATGTGATTGATGTAGAATATGGTCTTGCCATTTACAGTCTTCGAAATGCGACGACCTACACCATCATAGCAGTACTTTACAATGTTTTTACCGTCTTTGTACTCGATCAAGTTTTCTTTCGAATCATAGATATAAATCGACGTTTTTCCTGAAGAAATTTTCTTAATTAAATTCCCATTTTCATCGTATTCGAATTTAACGTCGCCAGCCTGAATTAATCGATTATTGTCATCGTATTGATAAAGCACAGTGCCTTCGCCAGTCTGTTTACTCATTCGATTCCCGAAAGCATCATAAGAAAACTTCTCAAACTTGCTCGCAGATTCTACCGCAACGACCCGATCAATTTTGTCGTAAATATAACTAGTTACCTTTCTTCGAGAAGGATCTTCGCTTGTCTGTTTGGTTATATTTCCCTTGAAATCATAGTCATAATAAAAAGCTTGGATCAATTGTCCATTTGATCTCTTATGTACAACAGACGTAACCCTTTTTGATGGATCGCAAGTAAAATCAGTCGTTGAGCCGGTCGGCAAAATAATCCGCGAGAGTGTGTTTGAGCCGGAATGATAGAAGTACTGTACGACTCCTTGAGAACCGATGATATAGCTCAGTCGACTGGAAGAATCATAAACATACCGCACGACCGATCCATTAGGATATTGAATCGCATTCAATTGGCCTTGCGGATCATATGAATAACCAACTGAACCTAAAAATGGGTGGGTGATATTGGCCAATCTGTTCAGCGCGTCGTAGAAATATTTCGTTACCCCCTGCCCATCTAACATCTCCACACAGTTACCATTCAGATCATATTTAAAATGGATCGGAGGCTCTTCTGATGCGAGAATTTTCACAGGACGATTGCATAAGTCATATTCCAAAGCCAAATAATCGCCATTTGGAAACTGTTTTTTCATTAAATTTGAGGAAGCATCGTAGATAAATTTGCTACCGCCGAATAAAAATAAAGGAACAAACAAAACAAATAAAAACTTAAGTTTCACACAAATCACTCAATTGATAATAAAATTAAAATGCTATGTCACCAACGCGTTCAATTTTCTCATCAGAATAAAGATAATATTCATATTTAAAGTTCGGTCGAAAATATTGTTTTTTGGGGCAGCCTCCCGAGCAATTTGCAACCCACATTTTATACACATCCACATCTATATGGATTGGCTTATCACTTTGCGAAAAATTCTGAGTTCCCAGAGGCAATACATATTCTTGGGAAGACATCCCATTCTTCGAATTTTTAGGAGCTATTTCTGAAACTTGTACCTCAAGCCAACCTTCAGTTCCTTCCACCCGAAGAAGCAATGGTCCGCCTGTATAGACTTCACCTTTATTTTGGATTCGCAGGACAAGACTTACATGCTTCATATAAAGCTCCTTTCCCGTCAGGGATAATAGCTCCTCATTTGGATGCGTTTTCATGTGGTCTATTTGCTCATCCGTAAGTAGCAAAGGGCGATATACAAAGTGCATATGTAGACCTGGATGCATAAGCCGATATCCAAAAAATCCAACCACCGGCAGTGCCAGTAAAAGACCTATCCAGACGATTTTTTTCATAAATAGTACCTCTTCAATAGTTCCAGGATCATATTGTTAGTCCTCATTGATTCGGAGGAAATCTTCTATCGGATAAACAACAACCGGCTCCGTAACGGGAGCAGGAACGGTATCGCCTCTTAGGATGATAGATTCAGTTTCTTCGACTGGAATCGATGGCATATCTTCACCTTTGATCTCATCGTCTGCGCTCAAGATAGATGAAAAAAGCATCATGATCAGAAGACGTTGCATACCTTATCCTTATCAAAGGGAGATTGTCTCACAAGTCATTGCAGAACGCAATTGCAACTCCTTACTTAGAGCATTTGTCAGATACTGTCGTACTCAGCGCTTTTCCGTTGCGCATTCCCCCCAAGGCTCCCCCCATGACAATTTATGAGGGACGGCGTAATGCCAGAAAATTTGACATAACCCATTTGCTGCCGGGACGGCGATCTCGGGCGGTTTTACGAAGCGTAAAACATTGCCATCGTTTCGAGTCCTGCGCATTTTTTTGCGCAGCAAAAAATTGCTCGGAGCGGGACTCGAACCCGCACCCGCTATAAACGGAGGGGATTTTAAGTCCCCAGTGTCTACCATTCCACCATCCAAGCAAAAAGAGAATCTATTGTAATCGGTGGGGGAAATTGAGGCAACCCCCACCTAGATTAGCTTCACTCCTCGTCGTCAGTCTCTTCAGAAGATGGCTCTGAAACTGGCTCGTTATGTGTCACTGCGGGGGGCGGGGTGGGTGCTTCCACAGGCTTGTAACGGCTGAGAGTCTCCTTAATAAGCGTCGAAGGAGGAGGAAACAGCTTTGAAATGAACGAGGGGGCTTTAACGGGCTCCGCTGGGGCAGTGGGCTGCTGGTCCATGGAGGCGGGCTCGCTGCTTCCTTCGGTGAGCGGGGCTCTCTGTTGTTGCTGATCGTCCATTGGGGGGCGGTCGTTGCGGTCGCGGCCTCGTCGGCCTCGTCGGCGGCGGTCGCGCTTGTTGTTGCTTCCTTGTGGTTGGGGGGAACGGTGCTCCGAGGGGGCGCCGCCTCCTTCAGAGGGCTCTTCGGTAGAGTCGCTGGGGGCGTGATGGACTTCTCGACGGGGGGGCGCTTCTCGTCCGCCGCCAATCTTGATGGAACGCTCGGTAGAGACGTTTTTCAAAATCATACGGGTCTCCTTGAGCTCCAAAATCTCATAGTCGCTAACTGGGACTAGGAAGGATTTAGGGCGCTCGGTAGAGCGGAAAAAGAAAGAATGGCCAAAAGAGACCACTTCTACTGCATCAACAAAATAATCTTCTTGTCCATTGCCTTTGCTGCTGCGGACAATCAGTTTACATCCCTCCCGCGGAGTGATGACTGTTTCTATAATGGGTTCGCGTGTAAAATTCACTAGATATTCCGTAATTTAAAGTGTTTGTGTTGTGGAGTGGCGCTATCATTGTTGTTCTTTCGCAGCCATGTACTCCAGCAGGTCGACTACGCGGAGCGAATAGCCCCACTCGTTGTCGTACCAACCAATTAATTTATAAAATCGACGATTGAGCCCAATGCCTGCTAGCTTGTCATAGATGCAGGAATAGGGGTTACCAATAAAATCTGAGGAAACAAGCTGCTCGTCCGTCGTGGCGAGAATCCCTTTCAAATAGGTCTGGGAGGCTTGGTCCATTGCTTGCCCGATTTCTTCATAGGTCGTGTCTCGGCTGAGTCGCACTGTGAGATCGACTACGGATACGTCGGGTGTGGGAACTCGAAATGCCATCCCCGTGAGCTTGCCTTTCAACTCAGGAAGGCAGAGGATCACCGCTTTCGCAGCGCCTGTGCTCGACGGGATAATGTTTTGACTTGCTGCTCGGCCGCCGCGCCAATCTTTATGGGATGGGCCGTCTACCGAGGGTTGGCTGGCCGTCATAGAGTGGACGGTGGTCATCAGCCCTTCTTCAATCCCAAACTGATCGACCAGTACTTTGCAAAGGGGTGCTAGACAATTGGTCGTGCAAGAGGCATTGCAGAGAACAAAATCGGTCTTGGGATTGTACTTCGTATGATTCACGCCCATCACGTAGGTGGGCATAGAATCTTTGCCAGGCGCTGTAATGAGCACGCGCTTGGCTCCAGCTGTAAGGTGCTGCTGAGCATCTTCTAGATGGGTAAATCGCCCTGTGGACTCAACAACATAATCAATGTTGTGCTTCTTCCAGGGAAGGCGGGTGGGATCTTTTTCTGCGGACACCGCAATGCGATGGCCATCGATAATAAGGGCGTCCGTTTCCGAAGAAACGGGGCGCTCGTAAGTCCCGTGAACCGTATCGTGTTTAAAGAGATAGGCGAGATTGTCTGAAGGAACGAGGTCGTTGATTGCAACGACCTCTATATCAGGTCTCTGTAGGCTGAGGCGTAAAACGAGCCGTCCTATGCGTCCAAATCCGTTGATCGCTATTCGTCGTTTCATCAGCCTCAGTCTATAGAAGTGGCGAGTTATTGGATATATTCAATATAGCACTTGGGAGCGCTATCTCCAATGCGGTCCGCTCCGCGAATGATGCGCGTATAACCGCCATTGCGGGTCGCGAAACGCTCGCGCAGCTCTCCAAATAACTTATTGATCACAAGACGATCTCTCGAATAAGCGCTGGTGTCCCCTTTCTTGGCGGCGCGCGCTTCTTTGGGTGTCAAAGGATTGAAAGAGACTTTTAGCTCTGCAATCGCAGTGCGGCGTGCAGTCAATCCATTATCCCCTTTTGCGACCGTGATGATCTGGTCGGCAAAGCGGCGAAGGGCTTTTGCTTTGGTCACTGTTGTTTCAATCCGTCCGTGCATGATGAGCGATTTCAACATGTTTGCGATCATACTGCGACGATGGGCGCCTGTGCGGCCGATTTTAAATGTCCGATTTCCGTGTCTCATGCTTCGGTAGCTCCTGCTTTCTCTTGAGCGTATTGTTCAATGACTTGTTTAATATTATCGCGATGGATGCCGTACTTGGCTAAATCCATACCGAGACTGAGGCCGAGTTCGTCCAATTTCTGCTTGATCTCTGTCAGAGACTTCTTCCCAAAATTGCGGAATCGGAGCATGTCTGACTCAGGCATTACTACCAGCTCGCCAATCGTGTCGATATTTGCATTGGAGAGGCAGTTGGTAGAACGGACTGATAATTCGATCTCATCGATGCGCAAGGAGAGTTTTTGCAACACTTCGTCGCGATCGCGATTCATCTGCATTTCCCCTTTATCAAAGTGGATCGAATGGGTTTTAATGCCATCGAACACTTGGAAATGGAGAATGCCAATCTGGGCAGCAAAATTGAGCGCCTCAATCGGAGTGACTCTGCCATCGGTGGTCACTTCCAAAATCAAGCGGTCATAGTCTGTATCTTGGCCAACGCGGGTATTTTCTACGTAGTAGTTGACGAGGCGGACGGGAGAGAAGGCTGTATCGACAACGATCTCATCGACCATCAGCTCAAAACTGCTATGTCTCTCGGAAGGGACGTAACCGCGGCCTGATCCTACACGGATATCAATGCGCTTGCGCATGGGCTTAGTCGCCGTGAAGATATGGTGATGAGGGTTCACAATCTCGAAATCGGCTGTGCCCATCACATCTTTCAGGGTGACTTTATAGGAGCCTCCCCCTTTTTCCAACATCTCCTCGGTCACTTCGAGCATCGTTGTGACCAACTCAATATCGCGAGGGTGCTTGTCATCACCAGCTGTGTGGCGGCGAAGCAGGGACCCTTTGAAATTGAGGATGATGTGGGTCATATCTTGGATGACCCCTTCGATCGCCATGTACTCATGAGAAACGCCTTCGATCCTCACAGATAAGATCGCGGGGGCTTCAAGAGAAGCTAACATGATTCTGCGAAGAGCGTTCCCCAGAGTGTGGCCAAAGCCGCGCTCAAAAGGCTCTATGATAACCTTAGCAAATGTCGCAGTCTGACTTGCTTCGTCCAATTTGATTTTTTCTGGCATTTGAAACTTGCCATACTTGATGACCATGTTAGAACTCCTCTCTGATTATGATCTCTTATACACGTCTGCGCTTGCGCGGTCTGCACCCGTTATGGGGAACAGGGGTCTTGTCGCGGATGATGCTAATGCCGAGGCCTGCGCTCTGAAGGCCGCGAACAGCAGACTCGCGTCCAGCTCCTGGTCCATTCAGATTCACTTCACATTCGCGCATCCCCACGGCGGCTGCCTCTTTCCCTGCATTCTGCGCCGCTACCGTAGCAGCGAAAGCAGAGGACTTACGAGAGCCAGCAAAATTCGCTTTGCCCGCTGAAGACCAAGAGACGACGTTCCCTGCCAGGTCGGTGATCGTAACAATGGTGTTATTGAATGTCGCCAACACGTGGGCGATTCCTGCAGGTACAGAACGCTGTACTTTCTTCTTCACTTTCGCCACTTTCTTAACAGGGGCCTTTGTTTCTTGCTTAGCCAAAACTCGTCTCCTCTACTTAGATTTTCTTATTGGCAACAGTTTTTCGTTTCCCTTTGCGGGTACGAGAATTTGTACGGGTTCTCTGACCTCGTACAGGCAATCCTACGCGGTGGCGCAAGCCACGATAGCAGTGAATCCCCACCAAGCGCTTGATGTTATTTTGCACTTGACGGCGTAAATCCCCCTCTACGAGATATTCAGACTGCAAAAGGGCACTCAACTGGGCGATCTGATCTTCGGTCAGCTCACGAGCGCGCATATCTTTGCTTAGCCCGAGCTTCACAATAATCTGGTTTGAGAGCCTGCGCCCAATCCCAAAGAGGTACGTTAAACTTATTTCCAGCCGCTTATTATCTGGAATGTCGACTCCAATCACTCTAGGCATAATTCCTTCCGTCTAAAATAACATGTAAACTGGTTAAAATACAAGACCTACCTACCACGTAAACGTCCTTTCGTCATAAATCCTTCATAACGCTTCATAAGTAGATGAGACTCAATCTGTTTCGTTGTATCTAAAATAACTCCTACCAAGATGAGAAGGGAGGTTCCTCCAAAAAATTGGCTGATATTTGCATCGACTCCCATCAGGGTTCCGACCAGGGAGGGGAGGATCGCAATGAGGGCTAAGAAAATAGCTCCAGCTAATGTGATTCGGCTCATGGTCGACTCGAGGAAGTCTTGGGTGGGCCTTCCCTGGCGGATACCGGGGATAAAGGCTCCATTCTTCTTCATATCTGAGGCAATCTGCTCAGGTTTAAACTGTGTCGCTGTCCAAAAGTAGGTGAAAAAGAGGATCAGGAGGACATAAAAAATAGTGTATACCAAGGCGCCGGGAGAGAGGTAGATGGAGAGCTGACCGAGCCAGGTGCCCTTGCCCAAAAATTGGCCAATGGTAGAGGGGAGCATGAGAAGCGAGGAGGCGAAGATGACGGGAATCACACCGGCATGATTCACTTTGAGGGGAATGTGCGAGGTTCCTCCTTGGACTTCCTGGCGGCCCACAACGCGCCTTGCATATTGAAGGGGGATTTTGCGCTGTCCTTGGATCACGAGGATCGTCCCTACCGTGATGAGGACAAAGAGGGCGCAAAGGACGATAAGGGCTGGGAAAGTAAGTTGCCCTGGATCTTGGGATTCGAGGTTGAGTTGCTTGATGATCGCGCCCACTGTGCTAGGCAAGGAGGCGAGAATTCCCACTGCGATAATGAGGCTCATTCCGTTGCCGACCCCTTTTTCAGTGATCTGCTCCCCTACCCACATGAGGAATAGAGTGCCTGCAGTCATAGAAACCATCACCGCCAGATAGAAGAGCCAAGGAGCTCCAAACATCTGAACATCAAACAGCTCGGGGAAAATAATGCCGGGAGTGCTGAGGTTCATCCGAACGGCAAAGCGGGCAAAAAAACCTGCTTGTACAAGGGCTAAAACAAGGGTAGTGAGGCGAGTCCAACGAGAGAACTTGCGACGTCCTTGGTCGGGGCTCTCCTTGATTTCTCGTTGCAACGAGGGAACTACAGCCATGAGGAGCTGGAGGACGATGGAGGCTTGGATATAGGGCATGACGCCGAGGGCGAGGAGCGTCATTTTTGCAAAGGCGCCCCCTGAAAAGATGTCCATCAGCTGGAACAAATTCTGTCCGCCGCCGGTGGCGAATTTAAAGAGTTCAATGACGGCGTCGGCGTTGATTCCCGGTACTGGAACGTAGGCACCTACGCGGCAAACCGCGAGCAGGATCAATGTAAAAAAGATCTTTGCTCTGAGCTCTGGAATACTGAAAATACGCCGAATCGCTTCGATCATTTTAAACTTCTTTGTAAGAAATTCCCTGTGAGTCTAATTGCTCTTTCGCTGCGGCCGAAAAGGCTTTCGCTTCGATGATGAGCTTCTTTGTCAGTGTTCCCTTGTTAAGGATTTTGATTCCGCCAGATAGATTGCGTGGAATCAGTCCCTTTGCTCGCAAGGTAACCATGTTAACGGTTTCCCCTTCTTCGAAATAGGTTTCTAAGAGGGAGAGAGAAATAGCCTGTGAAGGTTTCACAAAACGGCCACGGGTAAAACCGCGGATCGGCAATTTGCGATAGAGAGGAACTTGTCCCCCTTCGTAGCCGAAACGTTTTTTGTAACCTTGGCGGGCGCTATCCCCTTTTCCACCGCGGCAAGAGGTCTTCCCGCGTCCTGAACCGACTCCGCGGCCGACGCGCTGCACTTTTTTGTGTGGGCGAGAGGTATTTCGCAACTGCGATAGTAGATTATCCATGAGAATGAACTCCTTTTCGCTCTGCAAAGCACTGCTCTCGATTTTTCAATTGCATGAGGGCTTTGAAGGTCGCTTTAACCTGGTTGAGGGGGTTGCTAGAACCGAGGTTCTTTGCAATTACGTCTCTGACGCCGCCTAGGGCGAGTACAGAGCGCGTTTTGGATCCGGCAACAATGCCGGTTCCTGCAGGGGCGGGTTTCAAAAGAATGCGTGCTCCATCCCATTCTACGTATACTTCATGAGGGATGGTAGATCCTTCCATTTCGATCGTAAAAATGTTCTTACGGGCCGCTTCAGATCCTTTGCGGATGGCATCAGAAACTTCTTTGGCTTTCGCAAATCCATATCCTACGTGACCTTGTCCATCGCCGACGAGAATCAGAGCGGAGAAGCTAAATTTTCTTCCCCCTTTGACCACTTTTGAGCAGCGGTTGATGTAGAGCACTTTTTCTTCGAACTCGGTTCCGAAGTCTTCTTGCCGTTTTTTAGGAGCCTGCTTTGTCATTATCCTTCCCTTTTGAAGTGCAATCCGGCTTCTTCAGCGCCTTTTGCAAGTTCTGCTATCACGCCATGGAATTTATTGCGACCTCGATCAAAGATAGCAAACTGAATGTTGTGTTTCTTAGCAATTGAAGCGATTTCCTTGCCGATTTCGAGGGCAGATGCCTTGGACTTGCGGTTGTGGGGAGCTTCTCTTGCTATCGTTCCAGCGCCACCTAAAGTGACCGAGTTGACATCGTCGATGAGCTGTGCATAGAGATGAAGATTGGTCTTAGAGACGGAAAGGCGTGGTCTTTCAGCAGTCCCCGTTAATTTCTTGCGCACGCGGAAAGCTCTTGCTTTGCGGGCATTAGTTCTTCTAGCTAGTGAATGATCCATTACGCTTTTCCTTTAGCTGCTTTACCTTCTTTCTTACGAACGTACTCGTTTTCGTAGCGAATCCCTTTGCCCTTATAGGGTTCTGGGGGTTTCATCGCCCGAATGGCTGCGGCAAACTGACCCACTTCTTTTTTGTCGATCCCCTGCACAACCATGGCAGTTCCCTTTTCGACCAGCACTTTGATGGTCTTAGGGATTTCCAAACCGGTAGGATGGGAAAATCCGACTTGCAGATCGAGTTTGTTGCCTTGTACGGCTGCGCGGTATCCGACGCCGATCATGGTCAGCTTGACTTCATACCCTTGAGCCACTCCCTGGACGTGATTTTTGAGGAGGGAGCGGTAGAGTCCGTGCAGAGCGCTGGTGGCACCGAGTCCTTCGTCGCACTCGAGCAATGCTTCAGTACCTTCCACCTTAAGGGTGAGTCCTGCAGGGAGATGGAGTTCCAAGGCGCCTTTGGGGCCTTTTATATGGACGTGGCCATCTTTGCCTACTTTGATTTCAACCCCTTTAAGGATTTCGACAGGTGTTCTTCCAAGTCTTGACATACGTTACCTCGTCCCTTACCAAACCGCGCAGAGAAGTTCTCCGCCCGCTTTTAGATTTCGCGCTGTCTCACCATCCAACACCCCTTTCGAAGTAGAGAGAATAGCGATGCCCATTCCATTGAATACGCGGGGAATCTCTTGGTGGCCGACATACTGTCTAAGCCCACAAGTAGAAATCCGGTCTAGTCCCCGAATCACTGCCTCACGCTCTTTGGTGTAGCGCAGGAATACGCGGATTTTGTGATTCTTTTCGTCGACCAAGAAGTTTTCAATGAAGCCGTGATTCTTCAAAATAGAAAGGATTTCGACTTTAATTTTACTGTGGCTGAGGTCAACAAAACGATGGCGCGCATCTTTCGCGTTTCGTATCTTGGTTAGCAACTCCGCTATAGGATCATTGAATGACATGTAGTTCTCTCTTACTTAAATGGAAATCCGAGCAGGGTCAGCAATTCGACGCAATCGTCGTCTGTCTTTGCCGTCGTCACAAGAGTGAGGTTCATCCCTTGTGTTCGTTTGACCTTGTCCAGGTTAATTTCTGGGAATACTTGTTGGTCACTCAGACCAAAGTTGTAATTGCCCCTGCCGTCACATTTTTTTCCAAACCCGCGAAAGTCGCGAATCCTTGGAGATACAATATGGCAGAAACGGTCTAAAAAGTCATACATTCTTTTTCCGCGCAAGGTAACCATGACCCCAACAGGCTGGTCTTCGCGCAATTTAAAGTTTGAAATCGCCTTCTTAGCCCGGGTTACGACCGGCTTTTGGCTGGAGAGGAGAGCGAGCTCATCAGAATGTTCCTGCAAGGCGTTTTTATCCTTGAGGGCATCTCCCAATCCCATGCTGATCACAATTTTTTTGAGAACCGGCATGGACATCGGATTTCTCTCTGGGTGGCGCTTCTGAAGCTCGGGGAGAATCTCTTCTTTAAATTTTTTGTACAATCTAGACATATGTTCCTATGCAGGTTTTTTGACGGTTCTGTAGACGGTCTCTTTGCCGGCAGCCCCATAAACGAGCTCGCGATGATCTTTCGCTTGCTTTACTCGTACTTTGAGGGGTTTTCCTTGGGCAGAGCACAAGGCGACGTTGGAGATGTGGATAGCCACTTCTCGTTCAATGATACGGCCGGAGCTTCCCATCTGTTGGGTTTGCTGAGTGTGCTTCAAATGTTTTTTGCGCACATTCACGCCCTGAACGACGACGCGATCTTCTGCGCGTGAGAGGACTTCTCCTGCTTTACCTTTATCATTGCCGGCGATGACAGTTACACGATCGCCTTTTCGAATCCACTTGCTCATTAAATCACCTCGGGGGCCAGGGAACTGATTTTGACAAATCCACCTTCGCGCACTTCGCGGGCAATAGGTCCAAAAATACGGGTTCCACGG